>JANYDR010000053.1 GCA_025363495.1 Cyclobacteriaceae bacterium
TGATAAGTCTGCTCTTCTGCGACATCTCCATCGAGCGTTTCAGCTCCAATGTATAATCCGCTTCTTCCAGTAACCTTGATTCAACTTCTCCAATAAATTCTTCGTACTCAACTGGATTTAACTTAAACATTCTCAACGCAATTGGTTTTACCATTGCAAGATCACTTTTCACGCTGTCGGAAACTCCGGGATATTGAATTTTCACTGCAAGCGTCTTACCTTTTAATGTTGCTTTGTGAACCTGTCCCATGGAAGCAGCATTGATTGCTTTCATTGAGAATGAATCAAATATCTCCCCCGGAATCTTTCCAAAATATGTTTGAAACGTCTTCACTACCAATGGATATGATAATGGAGGGGCACTGTACTGCGCCATTGAAAACTGCTGCTGGTATGCTTTGGGCAAAAGATTTTTGTCCATACTTAACATTTGGGCAACTTTCAGTGCGCTGCCCTTCAGCTTACTCAACGAATCATAAATATCACTTGCGTTATCTTCATTCAACTGCTCACGTGTTGTGGCAGGATCTATCAGCTTCTTGCTATAATGTTTGAGGTAATTGCGACCAATCTTTGCACCTGTGGTTATAAACTTTGTCGCGCGTTGAACCTTCGTCGTTGGAATACTCTTTTGCTCTTTCAATGTCAGTGGGAATGATTTCTAGTTTTTAGCATTCTGATAAAGGAATTTTCCGAAATCAAGGGCATTGTCAAGAACTCCCTTTCCTATAAGGTCAAAAGCAAGGTTGACAGATTTCTCAATGGCAGCATCCGTCTTTTCAAAACCAGCGCTGTCATCATTAGCCCAGAACTGAAGGATAAAAATCAAATGAAGCCAGAACAGGCTGTCATACTGGTTGTCAAGTAAAGGTCTCCTCGCAATCTCACCACTTTGCTTGCCTTCATTTAAAACAGGCGCCAGCCATTCTTCAAAAGCATTCTTAAAACCCTTGATTGCTTTAGGCGTAATAGCGGGATTTTTCCAATCTTTTAATGTCAGAAGTGCAAAGCTTCTGTCCTCACGGAGCACTTCCGCCAAGGTGAAATAAAAGGCAAGTATCTTTTCCCTTATGGAGAAATCCGGATAGTTCTTATCCAATTGTAGCCGGCTAGCTACACTTTGTATATAAATCCTCCATATACCATTTTGGATAGCATCGAAGGACCCAAAAAATTGGTAGAACTCCTCTTCTTTAAGCCCAATGGCCTCACAAAATGTAAAAACTGAAGAAGGTTCCTTGCCTTCTTTCAATAACATTTTCCGGTAAGCTGTAATGATTTCGACCTTTCCCGCTCCCTTTTGTTTGCGTGTAGATTTTTTCGTTGCTTCCATATTAGTTTTAACAATAGAATTGTAAAGAAGTTTCGAATTTAAGGGGAATATTCATTGAACATGGGAAAAATAGGTTTTATACTTGCTATTCTACTTCTGATCTCATGGACAGGCTATTCTCAGGCCAAAAAGACTCCCGCATACTATTTTCAAAGAGGCGAAGATGCCCTTAACAAAAAAGAGTACATGTCTGCACTCGCTCATTTTAATGAATGCCTGAGGCTTGATAATCACTATTCCGAGGCATACCGGCTTAGAGCCATTACACGTGAGCATTTAGGAGATAAGGACAAGGCCCTTGTTGATTACAATATCTATGTTTCCTTAATACCAACGGACGTCGAAGCACTTTTTAGCAGGGCCGTACTCCGATTTGAAAGCGATCAATATATGCTGGCCCGACTTGATTTTTTAAACTTACTGAAGCTTCCTCCTGGCGAAACAAATACAGTCTATTTCAGCCAGGAAAAATACAACGACTCTAATGCAAAAATATTTACCGCACACAGTGCTGGTAAAGATCATCTATACAATTACCTCGGATTGATTGAAACAAAACTCAAGCGCTACGATAAGGCTATTGAATGGCTTGACTCTGCTATTAAAGTCTCATCAACAAATGCGAGTTACTATATCAACCGTGGTTCAGCAAGGCTTAATAAAAATGATAAGAATGGTGCCATAAAGGATTTCGATGATGCTCTCAAGCTTGATCCAGACAACAGTTTAGCTCTTCACAATCTTGCAACTTTAAGATCGGCTGCAGGCGAAAACAGTTCTTCTGAAAAGCTTTTGACTGAGGCTATTGAAAAAAATAAAGATCTTCCCTATCCGCGGTCCGAGCGAGCTTATCTTAGATTGCAACGAAATGATCTTGCTGGCGCCCTTGAAGATTATGATGAAGTAGTAAGGATAGAACCATTAGCAGATGAGAACTATTTCAATCGCGGATTGGTAAAAGAAAGAATGAAGGACCTTACAGGCGCACTTGGCGATTTTACAAAAGCCGTTTCCATAAATGACAAAAATGAAAAGTCCTGGCTAAGCCGGGGTAACGTTCTTTCAAAGTTGGGGCGATGGGACGAAGCCATTGAAGACTATACTGTTGCCATCTCCCTCGCGTCCGATTACGGATTAGCTTATTACAATCGCGCCATAGCCAATCAAAGCAGCGGTAAGTTGACATATGCCTGTAGCGATCTAAAGGTGGCTGAGAAATACGGAGTGAAAGCGGATGTCAAAATCAGGGAGAAGATCTGTAAGTGATGAGAATTAAATTAATTAATTTCAAATCATTCCGATTGATTTTGATTGGTGGTTTCGACGTTGCTTATGACTTATGATGCACTCCTCTGCGGTCCTTTGCGTCTTCCCGTCTCTGCGGTGAAAGACCGCAGCGAAGCTGCTTTTTCTCTAACATTTCCGAAAAACTCATATAGGGGACATTGCAGAGATACAACGTATTTTGCAATATGGATTAAATACTTTCATCGCGTCTTCGTGTCCTGGTGGAAATAAAAAAACAAACTAATTGTCCGAATCCGAATTAATTCAAGGTCTTTTAAAAAGAGACGAAGCAGCCTTCAGATTTGTTGTTGAAAAACAAAAAGATCGGGTGTTTAATACTTCCCTTGGAATTGTTCAAAACTCCGAAGAGGCTGAAGATATTACTCAGGATGTATTTATCGAAGTCCTGGAATCGATCCACTTTTTTAAGGCTGAATCAAAATTATCTACATGGATCTACCGGATTGCCATTACAAAATCCCTTGAATTAATACGCAAACGAAAACGTCAGAAGAGATTTGGTTTTATGATACGTCTGTTTCAGAATTCTGCTGATAAACCCGAAGTCGACATACCCGACTTTGTTCACCCGGGAGTTTTAATGGAGAATAAAGAGAAGGCCATTATTCTGTTCAAAGCAATTGAATCTCTTTCCGAAAATCAGAAAATTGCTTTTACCCTTCACAAGGTTGAAGACCTGAGCTACGAAGAAATAGCAGGTATTATGGGAGTCTCAATTTCTTCAGTGGAATCCCTCATTCACAGGGCCAAACTGAACCTTCAAAAAAAATTAATCACTTTATTAAAATGAAGCGCAAGTTTCAAACTGAAAAAACATCTTACCTATATGGAAACTCAGAAAAATGAAATAGAAGAGATTCTTAAAAGTCTGGATGGGATTCAAAGGTCCCAGGCCAATCCTTTTTTATTCGAGAAAATCAAAGGTCGAATGCAGTCTCAAAAGTCACCTATAGCAAGTCCGGCATTTGCAAAATGGGCCATTGCTTTGGGACTTATCACTATGCTGAACGTTTTTACCTGGATCAAAACCAATTCTGATAATAGGGAGACAGATTCACTAAAAGCACTCGCTTCTGAATTCGGATTCACCAACACTACCTATCACTACTAATACTTTTGCGATGAATTATTTTGGCAAAACGAAAATTCTGGTCGTCATGATTTTCGCACTGATATTACTCAACCTCAGCACACTTACCTTCATGTGGATAAATCGCCCTCAGCGTGGTCCAGGACCAGGTGGAGAAGGCCCTGGAAGATACCTGATGGAAGAGGTAGGGTTTACAACCGATCAACGAGAAGCGTACCACAAATTAATGGAGGAACACAGATCGATAACCGACTCAACAAATGATAGCATAAGAGTGTATAAAAAGCAGTTATTCAGTTATTTACCATCTGGAAATCTATCGGGAGCAGAACTGACCGCCTCCAGTATCGCCCGACTTCAAAAGAAGCTTGAGCTAAATACTTTTAATCATTTCGTCAAAGTCCGGGCACTTTGCACGACTGCTGAGCAAACCAGAAAATTCGACAATACAATTGAAGACGTGCTGAAAATGATGGCTCCTGCCGGCCCCCGTGGAAAAAGATAAAAATTCCATCCATCGACACGCAAGTTTTTGAACGCTACGGCATCTTATTAAGACACATCTATGCTATGATACTCAGACTTTGCATTATTACGTACTTCGTGGCCATCACCTCCTGCTCAAAAGAACAGGAAACATTACCCTTCTTTAATACGGCAGACTTCACTCCCCAATGGATCTCACAAGAGGCTGATGAATATTCCGCCATACATACTCTGCCTTCATTTTCATTTCGTGATCAGGATGGAGATACGATCACTGATAAAACCATCAAAGGCAAAATTGTTGTGGCCGACTTCTTCTTTACAATATGTCCCGGCATTTGTCCACGACTCACTAAAAATATGGGGATGGTGCAAACCGCTTTCAAAGATGACTCCTCAGTTATACTCCTTTCACATTCTGTAACTCCCGATATGGATAGCATACCCCGCCTAAAAGAATATGCGCTCAGTCATCATGTTAACAGTGGTCAATGGCATTTACTAACAGGCAACCGAAAAGAAATCTATAACATTGCCCGGCAAGGATATTTTGCAGATGAAGAAGTGGGACTAAAAAAAAGTGATACAGAATTCCTGCACACAGAAAATTTTATCCTGGTAGATAAACACCGAAGAATAAGGGCTGTATATAATGGCACACTGCCGTTGGAAATGGAAA
>JANYDR010000069.1 GCA_025363495.1 Cyclobacteriaceae bacterium
GTTTGCCAATAGGCAATTCCAGTTGTACCCCTGTGCTCAGTCTTCGGTACAGAATCCCATTGAAGTGTTTGAAAGGGGATGTTTTCAGAACTCATAGTTATTTGACTCTTTCAGCGATCATTACGAACTTATTCTTATCACCCTGTGTGCAAATCAAATACTCTTCTCCTCCTTCTTTCAGCCCGGTTTTCTTTTTTATCTCCTCCACGCTCAATGGAAAGTTACGAATGAGAATGTTAACGTGTCCTGTTTTAAAACGTTCTTTCAGTTTACTCGTAAGCTTTACATGCTCAATAACTTTGAATATCCTTCCAGGAAAATCAACAAGACTATCTGATGTGTAGAGATGTGAGCTTGGCGCCAATTTTTTTAAGTGAAATTTCTCCGCAGTTCCCTTGAACGCACCTGCTTTTAAAATAGCCGCCGAAGGTTCATATAAATAAGCAAGAGGTGAAGAGAAAGAAACAACGGAGTTTTTTTCCTCTTTCAATGAAAACGAGGTTTCATTAATCATTTCCCCGTAACGATTCAGTTCGACTGCCCAGATAGTTGGTTCTTCGGAAAAATCTTTCTGTAAAAGAAAAAGTAGCTCCTTGCATTCATTTTCTACAGCCACGACTATCACTTGAACCACATTTTGCAACTCACTACATCCTTGCTGAATATCAAGTAATGGAGAAGTTTTTATAAGAACATAATCAGCTTTCTCAAGAAGCTCTGATTGTAACTTCACAACATTCGGCTCACTGTCGGCAAGTTTGTAAACTCTTTGTGATGCTTTTCGCCGGGAAGGATCAATGAAGATAAGATCAAGCCTTTCATCAAGCGTATCGAGATAGTCTTCCGCGGAGGCGTGATAGTGAGTGATATTATGTGTGTGCCCGCCATTTAATACTTTATGATTGTGCTTTGCCAGTTCACACAGGTAGCCTTCAGGTTCTACGTAATCGACATGTTGGGCCCGCTGACTCAGTGAGTGGGTATCAACCCCAAAACCTCCAGTGAGGTCAGCAACACTGACCACCTTCTGGTCATCTTTGATCAAGCTTCGAAGTAAAGCGAATTTAAATCTGGACGTCGCTTCTGAAGAACTTTGCTCAACATTAATTGAAGGCGGATAGATGACTCCACGAGTATTATACCAGGTCGCAATCTTTGTTTTGGCTTTTTTTCTACCAACAAGTTGCTGAGCAATCGCTTCAGTGGGCACTCCCAGAACTTCACTTTGCTTTAATAGTAGCTTCTGAACATCCGCATTTTCATTTAAAAGGAGGAAGTCCTGAACGTCTTCTTTCAAAAGCGATTCTATAATGGATTGCATATTGATTTAATAAAGTTACTAATTCAGGGTTTATGTCAAGATGACACAAAAACCCTGCCCCCAACGAGGGGGCCGCTGGGTCAATGCAAAATGAAACACATACACATAGATTTAACATATTCGGCGAAATCCGCAATCCTATGTTTACTATGTTCTATGTGGTTAAAAAATTTCCGAACTGACTAGTGGAGAAGAAATGTTAAAATTCCCGTAAGTATTAGCGTCACGCCGGTAATGATACCAGCATTATGCTCCAATGAATGCCAGTTCATTTTTAATAGACCACTATAAGAGAGCCGCACCCAGACAACCATTCCGCTAACAGAAACTATTGTATAGAGAAGGGCAAGCAAAGAAAACAGCCACAAGCCTTGAGCACCTGCCACTAAAAAATAAGCTTCGATCTCAAAGCATGGAGAAAAAAACATGGCAGTCGCTAAAGACAAGATTATTTTTTTTTTATTCGGAGCTTGTTCAGGACGGCCATGCATATGAAAGTGATGGTGCCGGCTATGCTGATAGATGTAGAAAAGACCTAATGCAATAAGAAGGGTCGGAGCTATATAGGAAGTGAAATTTTCTACCACAACAGCCAGTTCTGCACCAATAATGGCGAGTAGCACTCCAATTAATATAGTGCTGGCGGCATGCGCAAGGCCAGCTATGAATGTCACACGGGTTGTTTCGGATAAATCCCACTTCTCCTTTTTGCTGATTGCCAGAACGGGAAGCCAGTGATTAGGAATAATACCATGAAGAAGACTTAATACGATACTTCCAGTAATAAGGGAAATC
This sequence comes from Cyclobacteriaceae bacterium, assembly GCA_025363495.1. Taxonomy (GTDB): domain Bacteria; phylum Bacteroidota; class Bacteroidia; order Cytophagales; family Cyclobacteriaceae; genus ELB16-189. The sequence continues at coordinate 2,117 of JANYDR010000069.1, forward strand.
ATCGGTCGAAGTTAGTGAACTGGAAGACTGGATTATAAAATCATTCTTCTTTGTTTTTCAACAGGGCCAGTAGCTCGTAGGTTCCCTTAATAACAATTGATTTATCCATTGAAGAGACAGGAATTTCAACGGTTGTGTATTTACCCTGTGAAACTCCAGTGACTATTTCAATCATAGTGAAGCGATGCGTATCGGTATTGTCAGCAACGAATATAAAATCCTTGCCTTCAAAATTAACAACAGCTTCGCTTGGAAGTGCATTTGATGACTGCTGGTCCGTTTCAATAATAGCACTGAAGTACATTCCCGGAATCAAACTGGTATCCTCATCCGTTAAATGACAATGGACTCTTACAGTGCGTTCAGGAGTTATCTCTTTTCCAATGAGATAAACCTTTGCCAGTCGCTCCTTTGTTTCATTTGAAAGTGTTATCCGGACGGTTTGACCAACGACTAACTTTGAAATGTCTTTTTCGAATACTTGCGCTTCAGCATGAAGATGCTCGGTATCCACAATCCTTAGGAGTATGTCGGTTGGATTAACATGCATACCTATGTTCACGTTGACTTGCGTGAGAAACCCGGTAATAGGCGAATAAATAGAAATGGTATTTTTGATTTCGCCCGTTTCTATCTCGGCAGGATTAATACCAATCAATTTGAGTTTGGCCTTTAGTCCTTCATACTTCGCCTTTGTACTGAAATAATTTGATTTTGCTTGCTGAAGGGTTTTTCTAGCTGTTACATTTTCAGTTGATAACTCTTCCTGACGCTTATATTCCAGTGCGAGAAATTCCAACTGACTTTTACTATCCAGATAGTCCTGCTGCATCTGTATGTAATCGGGGTGTTCCATTACGAGAAGAAGCTGTCCTTTTTTTACTTTCATGCCCTGAAGTAGCTCCGTGAATTTAATGAACCCACCAAGAGGAGCCGAGATGGTTACCAGATTCTGAGGAGGTACGTCCAGCATTCCGTTAGCTTTGACGGTATTACTCATTTGTCGCTTCTCCACATGACCAAGCTGAATTTTAATGGCTTTTATTTGTTCATCCGACACGATGACTTCATTGGCTTTTGAATTTTCTGTTTTTGGTTTTTGATCACTACTGACCTGCGTTTGATCAGAAGATTTAGAACAGGAAAAGACAGAGAGGATTATAAGAGAATATAGTGTGGCGTATTTCATTTCTTTTTTTGATTTATTATTAATCATTAAAATTTTCCAAGCAGGAACTCGAGTTTTATTATTGACTGGTTGAACAGATTAAGGGCCATCAGGTAGTTTGACTTGATAAGAAGTGCGTTTTTGAGTGACTGTAGATATTCAATGTATCCTATTTCACCCCCGTGATACGCTTTGCGTGCTTGTGTTATTATGAGATTGGCATTCTGCAAAGCGCTACTTTCATAATAGCTAAGACTTGCCTGGTTTTTATCAAACTCCTGAATTGCTTGTGAATAAGCACCTGTAAGTGATGTCTCAAAATATTCGGCATTCTTTCTTGTAGCCTCTTCTTGATAAGCAGCAGCTTTTGATCTTGCAACATGTGGTGCAAACCATATTGGAATTCCCAGCCCTAGTTGGAAGCCCTGAAAATGTTTATCGCGACTGAAAAACTGATCTTGTCCATTAATGTTTTGAATCCCGGTAAGGCTTTGATTGAAATACCCGAATATTATGTCAGGAAGAATTCTGTTTCGTTCCACTTTTTTGAATTGCTCGCTGATCATGACCTGCTGTTTTAGGTAGCCGAGTTGCGGATTACTTTGAAATGAGACAGCTTCATCGGGTGGCAACTGTCTTTCGAGAAGATCTGCCGCAATAACAGGGGTTTCACTTTTTAATAGTGCCTGAATGCGGGTCTGTGAAATCTGAACATCAGCTTCATTTTGTCTTGCAAGATTTTTTATCTCCATCAATTGCGTTTCTGCCGTTGTTTTTTCCAATAGATTGCTTTCGCCAGTCTTATAGCGCAAGGATGATGCTTTAGAGAAATCGGTGTATAAACTGTCCTGAGATAGAAGCAATTTTTTTAAAGCCTCCTGGTAGAGAAGCTGCTCGTAAGCTGACTTCACGTCAAACACAAGACTATTTTGTGTCGCAGCAAGATTTTTTTGAGATCCAATAACCTGTTCCTTGCCAAGTCTTACCTGCGAGCCCAGTGCGGTAGGAAAAGGAACTGTCTGTGTTATTGTAAAATTATTATCTTGATAGATGGAATTGTACTGACCATGCATCCAGACAGCAGACGCCTTTCCGATGTCTGTGCCAGTTTTCTTAAGTTGCTTATAATATTCAACATGAAATTCAGCTGACTTGATCATCTGATTGTTTTGTAACGCCTTTTCCACCACTTGAACGCGTGTCATGGGTTGTCCGAAAGCCAATGAACTGGTGATGAGAATAAGAATGCTTAGTTTTTGAATTTTTAATTGCTTCATGGCTGATATTAATTTTGCAATGACTTTTGAGTGACAGTTTCACTGCCGCTTTCATTTTCGAAATAAGTATAGAGTATAGGAAGGACAACCAATGTCAGAAGAGTAGCGGTTATCAATCCGCCGATAACAACTGTTGCCAATGGGCGTTGAACTTCCGCCCCTGAACCGGAAGAAAGTGCCATCGGCAAAAAGCCAAGTGATGCAACGAGCGCGGTCATAAGCACTGGTCGCAACCTTATTTCAGTTCCTCTGAGTACGATGTCATGAAGACTTAAATTCCCTTCGCTCTTTTGCCGGTTAAACTCTGCGATCAGCACAATGCCATTGAGAACGGCTACTCCAAATAATGCTATGAATCCTATGCCTGCTGAAATACTGAAGGGCATTCCTCTTAACCAGAGAGCCACAACACCGCCAATGGCCGAAAGTGGAATGGCAGAGTATATCAAAAGGCTTTGCCTCAGTGAATTAAACGTGAAGAAGAGCAAAAGAAATATCAATGCTAATGCCAGTGGGACAGCAACGATGAGACGTTGTTTTGCTTCTTCAAGATTCTTGAAAGATCCACCGTAGGTAGTGAAATATCCAGGCTCAAATTTTACTTGCGCAACAATTTTTTCATCGATCTCTTTCACGATACTTTCAACATCACGACCACGGACGTTAAAACCAATCGAGATTCTTCGTTTTGCATCATCTCTCTGAATCTGGTTAAGCCCTACTTCGAACTCAATAGTGGCTAGTTGTTTTAAGGGGACGTTCAAACCTTTTGGTGTAGTGATGTATAACCCGCGGATATCATCGATATTCTCACGGCTTGTATTGGCAAGTCGCACGACGAGGTCGAATCTTTTTTCGTTTTCAAATACCAGACCAGCCGGTTCACCGGAGAATGCGGTGCGTAATGTCCGGTTAGCATCTTCAATATTGAGACCAAATCGTGCAAGCTCATCACGGTTGTATCGCACTACAATCTGGCGAAGGCCACCAATCGGTTCAACATATATATCCTGAGCACCGGTGACAGTGTGTGCGATTTGTCCTATGGCATCAGCGTAGTCGGCGAGATGCTTTAAATCTTCACCATAGACTTTTATAACAACATCCTGACGGGCCCCTGTCATTAATTCATTAAATCTCATTTGAATCGGCTGCTGAAATCCGTAGGAAACACCTGGCATTAGCTCGTGTAGTTTGGCAGCCATCTTTTCAGCAAGTTCATCGCGCGTGGAAGCACTGGTCCATTCATGATGCTCTTTTAAAATTACCATCAAATCGCTTGCTTCAAGCGACATGGGATCAGTAGGAATTTCCGAGCTGCCCATTTTGGCAACCACCTCTTTTACCTCCGGGAAGTTGTCCAACAATATCCTGGCACTTTTCTGTGTTGCTTCAATACTTTGAGTTAAGGAACTTCCAGTCATCACACGCGTATCCACTGCAAAGTCACCTTCGTCAAGGGTGGGAATAAATTCTCCACCCAATGTGAAGAAAAGAGAACCACTAAGAATTAATGCAGCGATAGAACCTGAGAGTAGCCACATTCTGTGTTGTAAACAAAATTCAATGATGGGACGGTATACCCGGTGTATACGTTCGATAAGTGTATCCGATATATTTTTCTTATGAAATGTTTTTTTACTTAACATCAATGAGGAAATCATTGGTACGTAAGTAAGTGACAGGATTAGTGCGCCGATGACTGAAAAAGATACAGTCTGGGCCATCGGCCTAAACATTTTTCCTTCAATCCCCACAAGAGAGAGAATAGGTATGTAAACAATAAGGATAATGATTTGTGCGAACGCCGCGGATCTCATCATTTTACTTGCCGCCATTTCCACTTCTCCATTCATTTCATCCTGCGAAAGTTTTCGTTCAATACCTGAAAGACTGAGGTGATGCATTGTTGCTTCCACAATAATTACCGCACCGTCTACAATAAGTCCAAAATCAATAGCGCCAAGGCTCATTAGATTTCCAGATACGCCAAAAAGGTTCATCATAATGATGGCAAAGAGCATTGACAATGGAATCACGGAAGCAACGATTAGGCCTGCCCTAAGATTTCCTAATAGAAGGACCAACACAAATACAACGATCAAAGCTCCTTCCGCAAGGTTCCGTGTTACCGTAGCGATGGCGTTGTTGACCAGTTTTGTTCTGTCAAGAAATGCATAAATCTCAACCCCTTCGGGTAACGTTTTTTGGATTTGAGCAATACGCTCCTTTACGTTTGCTATTACCTCAGATGAGTTCGCATTTTTAAGCATCATTACAACAGCGCCGGCCACCTCTCCAGAGTCATTGTAGGTTACTGCGCCGTAGCGTGTGGCGTGTCCATATCGAATAATTGCGACGTCCCTTATTAAAACAGGCAATCCGTTAGTACTATTCTTAATGACGATTTGCTCGATGTCATTTGTTGTTTGAATAAGACCTTCGCTTCTGATAAAAAAGGCGTAGGGCTTTTGATCAATGTACGCGCCACCTGTGTTCTGATTATTTTTTTGAAGCGCAATGAAGATATCTTCGATCGTTATATTGGTGCTGCGAAGACGTTCCGGTTGTACGGCAATCTCATACTGCTTCAATTCTCCACCCCAACTTGCTACATCAGCCACTCCTGCCACTCCCAGTAATTGTCGTCTGACAATCCAGTCCTGGATAGTACGAAGGTACATCGCATTAAACTTTTCTTCATAACCTTTTTTAGGCCTGACTACATATTGATAGATTTCTCCAAGTCCCGTAGTGAGCGGGGCCAATTCAGGTGAACCAACACCCGCGGGAATTAAACTTCTTGCCTGATTGAGTCGCTCGTTTACTTGTTGCCGTGCCCAGTAAACATCCGTGTTATCATTGAACACAATGGTAACAACAGACAAACCAAACCTTGAAAAAGATCTTATTTCTGTAATACCCGGTATGGTGGCCATCGTTTGCTCAACCGGAAAGGTGACAAGGCGTTCAACTTCCGGACCGGCTAACGTAGGAGACACTGTGATAACCTGTACCTGATTGTTAGTAATATCCGGTACCGCATCGATCGGTAATTGTGAAACCGAATAACTACCCCAAGCAATCAACGCCAGCATGGCTAGCGCGATGATAAGTTTATTATGAATAGAAAAATGAATAATGCGATCCAGCATGGTTTCTTATTTGCAGCATCAGCAATCAGGAACACATACAGAACAGTACATTGAGTACCATACTGGATTACAGAAAGCTTTTGCTAATTCAGTAAAAGATGAATTATCCTCAAGATGAAGTGAAGAGGATTATTAAATTATAAGAAACTAAATCTTAGGCGGCTGGAAAATTTTGTCGAGGTAGGAGGAATGAAAAGAAGAGTTGTTAAAAAAATGAAGAGGCTTGCTCGGCGTCATGGCCGAAAGAGTGAGCGTTATTTTTTGTGAAGGAAGAACCGTGAATGATACGGCAGATGAGTGATGACAATCTTTAAACGGTAAGCTCATGTCTGTGTCATCATGAGGAACATCGGTTTTGTAATGCATCACCAGAAAATCCCAAAAGCTCATTTCCTGAACTTGCGCTTGATGTTCGGTGTAATGCTCTACCAGCAAAGGCAAACGCAATACCTGATGAAACTCTGTTGAGCCAATCAGGTAAGCAGCGAGTAAAACAATGACAATCTTTGCTTTCACAGCAACAAATATACGAAGATTAAAATAGACTAAGATTTCCACCTTTTCTGAATTTTGTAAGATCATAAGGTGGAACCTCGCGCCCGGAAAGATATTTTTTCTTCGCTGAGCGGAAAAGCTGATGGATCACGTCCGCAACATTCCCTTCACCAGCCATACGACGACCAAATTCGGAATCATTTACAGAACCTCCATGTAAGGAACAGATCTGATTCCAGACCTTATCGAATCGATTAGGAAAATTCTTGCGCAGCCAGTCTTCAAAAATTTTTCCAATGGAACCATTTAAACGAACCACGGTCATTCCGGCAGCGAGTGCTCCGTGATCAGCGGCAGCCTTTATTAGTTGTGGTATCTCGTGATGATTTAAACCAGGTATGATCGGAGCAGTCATAACTACGACAGGAATTTTTGCATTCGTAAGTGTCTCAATTGTTTTCAATCGTTTGATTGCACTTGCCGTGCGTGGTTCCATCGCTCGACGAAGATCTTCATTCAGAGTAGTAATTGAAATAGCAACGTGAACAAGGTTGTCAGAGGCGAGATCCTGAAGTATATCTATGTCGCGGGTAATAAGGCTGTTCTTTGTTATCAGACTGACCGGATGCCTGTATTTCGCGAGGACCTGAAGCATCTTTCTGGTCAGTTCAAATTTTCGTTCCTGCGGTTGATAACAATCCGTATTTCCGGAAAGCATTATAGGAGCAGCCTGCCAGTTTTTTTGCATGATCTGTCGCTCAAGAACCTGAGGAGCATTTTGCTTGACAATAATTTTACTTTCAAAATCAAGACCTGCACTGAATCCATAATATTCATGTGTGTTTCTTGCGTAGCAGTAGATGCATCCGTGCTCACAACCCTGGTAGGGATTCATGGAGTACATTGATCCAAGGTCAGGACTATCTACCTTGTTAATTATCTTTTTAGGATTTTCAATAAAAATCTGAGTGGCAGGAGTTTCAAGCAATGGTTCATCAAGCCCTTCAATGTGCTCAGTGACATACTGCGCCTTGAGGAATTTATTTTCAGTTTTTATCTGGGCACCACGACCTTTGAAATACGATTCGTCCACAACCAAAAATACTATTTTAATTAGTATTAACTAACAAAATTAGCTTCATGTCAATTAACTATCTAAAAACACCCATTCAGGAAATTAATGACCCTCTATTTGAGGAATTGGGCATTCGCTTATTGATAAAGAGAGAGGACTTGAATCATCCGGAAATTTCAGGTAATAAATGGTGGAAGCTTAAGTACAATATTGAGGAGGCCCTTCATGTGAACAGCCACACATTGTTAACCTTCGGGGGTGCTTACTCAAATCACATTTTTGCTACCGCGGCGGCAGCTCACGAGGCAGGGTTTAAAAGCATTGGCATAATAAGAGGTGAAGAAACACTTCCATTAAATGCTACCCTTTCGTTTGCGAAAAGGAAGGGAATGCGGTTGCATTATGTTTCGAGGGAGGATTACCGTCATAAATCGGAAGAGATCTTCATTGAAAACCTTAAATCGCATTTTGGTGAATTTTACATGATTCCGGAAGGTGGAACGAACGAGCTTGCGGTGAAAGGTTGTGAAGAATTCTCAAAAAAAGTTCTTTGTGAAATTGACTGCGATTGCGTGTGCTTACCTGTTGGCACAGGGGGCACGATAGCGGGAATTATAAAAGGACTGAAAGGAAAAAAAGAAGTGATAGGTTTCTCGGCGTTGAAGGGTGGAACATTTCTAGAAGAAGAAGTAAAAAATTTTTTAAAGAGCCATGCTTCTCATTTGAAAAATTGGAAAATTAACTTGGACTACCACTTCGGCGGATATAGTAAAAGAACTCAGGAATTAGAAAATTTTATTTCACGTCAGTGGAAAGATCATGAGTTACCTCTGGATGAAGTATACACATCAAAAATGATTTTTGGAATTTATGATTTGATCGTAAAAGGAGACTTCAGCCGAGGGACTACAATTCTAGCGCTGCATACTGGCGGCCTTCAAGGAAGAATAAATTCTAAAAGTGTGGCAAAAAAATTTCCGTCGTGACCTTACTTCCCAAACAGATCCTGAAACACCTCCGTCAGCTTACCAAACGAACTGATTTTTATTTTGCTCCTTGTGGAGGATTTCTGGTTGAACTTTGAAATATAAATTTCTTCAAAGCCAAGTTTCTCCGCTTCAGAGATACGCTGCTCGATACGGTTAACAGCGCGAAGCTCTCCACCCAAACCAATCTCGGCAGCAAAACAAATTTTATCAGAGATGGAAATCTCTTCCATAGAAGAAATGATGGATATGCAAATAGCCAGATCAATCGCGGGATCTTCCACACGAATTCCACCGGCCATGTTTAGAAAAACATCCTGCGTACCCATTCGAAAGCCGCATCTTTTTTCCAAAACCGCCAGCAACATATTCAATCGCTTTTGATCAAAGCCGGTTGGCGTTCGCTGCGGAGTACCATACGACGCTGGGCTTACCAACGATTGAACTTCTATCAATAAGGGTCTGTTGCCTTCAAGCGTTGCAGCGATAGTTGCACCAGTATGTTGTCCATCTTTTTGTGAAATAAGAATTTCGGAAGGATTACTCACTTCACGTAAACCCGTGCTGAGCATTTCATAAATTCCAATTTCAGCTGTTGATCCGAAACGATTTTTTGTTGTTCGCAATATTCTGTAAGCAAGATGCTGATCTCCTTCAAACTGAAGCACGGTGTCTACCATATGCTCGAGTACTTTTGGTCCCGCGAGAGCCCCATCCTTTGTGATATGCCCAACAAGAAACACAGGTGTATTTGTTTCTTTAGCGAACTTCATGAGTTCACCGGCACTCTGTCGCACTTGGCCGATGCTTCCAGGGGTACTATCCAGGAGCGGCGAGAATAAAGTCTGTATTGAATCGATAATGACCAACTGCGGTGAAAGTGATTCAATAGAAAAAAATATATTTTTTGTATTGGTTTCTGTTAAAGTAAAAAAGTTTTTCGCCCCAGAGGCAATACCGAGACGTTGAGCTCTCATTTTAAGTTGCTGCTCGCTTTCCTCCCCTGAAACGTAAAGAACTTTTAAATTTTTTAATGCCAATCCAATTTGAAGCATGAGAGTTGATTTTCCGATGCCTGGTTCACCACCAATAAGGACTAACGACCCGGGAACAATTCCTCCGCCTAAAACACGGTCAAGTTCCTGGTTATGAGAAATGATCCGGTTTTCCGTACTGGACTCAATTTCGTCCAATGTCTTTGGCTGATTAACTCGTGAGCTTTTTGATTCCTGTCGCCAGTCATTCTTTCCCGGGGTTTTTGATACGACTTCTTCTACAAAAGAATTCCAGGTACCACAGGACGGGCATTTTCCAAGCCACTTGGAGGCTTCGTAACCGCAGGATTGGCAAAAGAATTGAGATTTTGATTTGGACATTACCAGTAATAAAGATTAGAATTCTAAAAGTAAACTTACATAGTTAATTCACAGTTAACACGAATCGATTACCTTAGCTTAAGTCTCATTGAGAAATCCCAACCTACCCCCTTTATGAAAATAAGACTATCACTCTTTATTCTTTTTCTTCTAGCCGTTAAGTCAGTCGCTCAGAAGGCCCCGATAAAATTTGGGGATGTATCAATTGACGAATTAAAAATGGTTCGTTACGATAAAGATACTTTAGCAGCAGGGCTTGTAATTGCTGACTATGGAGAATCAAGCATGTTATACGATCAAAAAAATGGTTTCATGGTTCGGTTTGATCGAATCAGAAGGATAAAAATTTTTAAAAAGGATGCATATTCATTTGCCGAATATGATATACCCGTATACCATAGGAATGGTCGGTTTGAGAAAGTGTCCAGTCTCAAGGCGGTAACCTACAATCTGGAAGGAGGAAAGATTATTGAGACCAAAATGAAGACCGAAGGGACTTTCAATGAAAAGATTAATGATAATTGGAACAGGGTAAGATTTACGCTCCCAAATGTAAGAGAGGGTTCTGTGATCGAAATAGCCTATACGATTTTGTCAGAGTACATTTATAATTTTCACAGTTGGGAGTTTCAGTCAACAATCCCTACGAGGTGGAGCGAGTATCGCGCAAGGATACCAAACTATTTTGAGTATCGAAAAGTCATGCAAGGATATGTTCAACCTACCATTACTGATTTGAAACAGGTATCCGATATGATACAAATTACTTCAAAGGAGACTAGTGAGGGAAGCATCTCGCAAACAACTTTCGATTCGGATGAATTTAGTTTTATTCGAAACGATCACCGTTGGGTCGCACAGGATGTCCCTGCATTTAAAGAAGAGCCGAGGATGAATAATACCGTAGATTATATTTCAAAAATCGATTTTGAACTGATTTTTCAGAAGCTGCCCGGAAGAAGTGAACGCAGCTTTGTGGGTACTTGGGAAAATTTGAATTCGGATTATTTGACGAACACATATTTTGGAATAGCATTAAATAACGGTGGGTTTTTAAAGGGCACAACCGACGATCTGATTAAAGATGTCACTGACTTACAGGAGAGGATGGTTCGAATTTTCAACTATGTTAGAGGAAATGTAGAATGGGATGGCGGTTATCGGATGTACATGACTGAAGATTTAAGAAAAGTTATCAATGATAAAAGGGGAAGTTCAGCCGACATGAATCTTTTAATGACAGCTATGCTTCGAAATGCCAGTATCATGGCTGATCCGGTCTTAATCAGCACACGTAACCATGGTTTTATCCGCAAGCAAACTCCTTCATCTGACCAATTTAACTATGTAATCGTTGCTGTTACGATAGGTGATAAAATAATTTTGCTGGACGCCACAGAAAGGACTCTCCCTATTCAAGTTTTACCTGAAAGATGTTTTAACGGAGAAGGCTTTGTTATATCCGAAAAAAATTCACGATGGATTCCAATAATCCCAAAATTTAAGTCACGAACAATTTCGAGTTTTGATTTGTCTCTTAATGAAGAAGGAGAAATGTCAGGTACATTTTCAATTACCCGTGATGGTTACGATGCTCAACGAATGCGAGAATCCTATAAAATGAAGGGGGAGGAAAACTATCTTAATTCACTGGCATCATCGAGTCAATGGGAATTACAAAAAAGTAAATTTGAAAATACGAAAGAGTTAAATGAATCGGTGAAAGAAAACCATGAAATTAAGATTCCCCAACACGTTCAACAATCAGGGGATATCATGTATATGAATCCCTTAATAACTGGAAAGATTGAAGAGAATCCGTTTAAGTCTGAAACCAGGACCTATCCGGTTGATTTTGGAAGTCCGACAGAACAGATAATTATGGGAACGTTCGTTGTGCCGGAAGGTTATGCAGTTGAAGAATTGCCGAAACCCAAAATTTTTATGATGCCCAACGCAGGAGCGAAATATATTTACAATCTTTCCCAAATCGGGAATAAAATTCAATTCACTAGCCAGTTGAGCGTTAATCAATCCATTTTTTCAACTGAACAGTATACAAACCTGCGGGAATTTTACAATCAGATAATGTCTAAGCAAAACGAACAAATAGTAATCAAAAAAAAATAACATGAGGCTGACGCTAAAAATTGTATTGATTATTGCCACGTCGCTAAAAGTTTTTGCTGAAGACCTCAAATATTCTGTAAGCTCAATCCCGGACAGTTTAAAGATTGGCATGTATGCTGTTGTAAGAGAGGATGATTCCAAGTTTGAAATATTAGCAGTTAACAAGTCGGTCTATGCTGTTCATCATGTCATTACTATTTTAAATGAAAAAGCTAAAGATAAAGCGATTCTATTTTTAAATTATGACAAGGACAGCCGAATTACTCTTTTTAACGGTGCGGTTTATGATGCTACGGGAAGGGAAATAAAGAAATTAAAGCAAAACGAAATCCATGATCAAAGTTCAATTTCCGGATATAGTCTTTATGAAGACGACAGGTTCAAGCGGGCGGATTTGTCTCAGCCTGTCTATCCCTATACAGTTGAGTTTGAATACACAATTGAGTATAATTTTTTATATTTCATTCCATCATTCATTCTTTCATCTGACGACGAAGTTTCAATCCAAAGCTCAACCTATACGATAGTATATCCAAAGGCACTTCCTCCCCGATTCAAATTAACATTGGTGCCGAATCCGATAAAGAACGTGCTCTCGCAAGAAAAAGAATCAGTTGTTTGGACATTTGAGAATTATAAACCTAAAAAATTTGAACCATACAGTCCATCTTATAAGAAAACAGTTCCGAATATTATGGCAGGACCTTCACGTTTTCAATATGGTGTTTACGGAGATATGTCTTCCTGGAGGACCTACGGCGTTTGGGAAGCATCACTAATTAGAAACAGGGATATCCTACCGGAAGAAACCAAACAGAAAGTAAAACATCTTACAAAAGACCTTTCGACGACAGAGGAAAAGGCAAAAAAACTTTATGAATATCTACAAGGCAAAACAAGATATGTCAGTATTCAACTTGGTATTGGTGGCTTACAACCTTTTCCCGCATCAGTAGTGGACGAAACTGGCTATGGCGATTGCAAGGCGTTGTCGAATTATATGGTTGCCATGCTTAAAGAGGTTGGTATAAAAGCTTACTACACTTCTATTATGGCAGGTGACAATGCGCCCGAGGTCATTGTGGATTTTCCAAGTCATCAGTCCAATCATATCATAGTAGCTGTACCAAATGGAAAAGACACATTGTGGATGGAATGCACTAGCCAGACAAAGCCATTTGGATATATGGGAAAATTCACGGGCGATAGATATGCTCATATGATTACAGAGGATGGTGGGAAACTTGTAAAAACTCCTTCTTACACTGCAGAACAAAATTGTCAATCAAGAACTGCGATGGTTGACATAGATAAAATAGGAAATGCTAAAGCATTAATAATGACTACCTATAAAGGAACTCAATATGAGAATGGCGGCTTAAATTTCAGTTTGGCCCAAGTCGATGATCAGAAGAAGTGGGTGCAAGATAATACCGAGATACCAATCTTTACTGTGAATAAATTCTCGATGATAGAAGTAAAGGAGAAAATTCCTTCTGCAACAGTTAAGTTAGACTTAACCCTTGAGAGGTACGCACCGGTAAGTGGCAAGAGAACATTTGTGTCGCCTAATCTGATGAACAAGATTTCTTTCGTTCCTGAGAGAGCAACTTCAAGAAGAAATGAAATAGTTCTTCGTACCAGCTACCTTCACTATGATACAATAATTTTTACTTTCCCTGACAACTTATATCCTGAATTCCTTCCACAGCCTTCCAAAATCACTTCCCGTTTTGGCGAATATGAAACAACGTATGAATTCAGCGGAGGCAAATTGGTCTATATCAGAAAAATGAAAGTCTGGAAGGGGACTTTTCCAAAAGAATCGTATCAGGAATTTGTTGACTTCTACAAAAATGTAAGTAAAGCTGACAACACAAAATTGGTATTTCTTAATAAGACGTGATATCACTTTAACGGACTGTCGGGTTCCTTCGCCATTACGTTGTAAACAATTTTATCCATAAATACCGGAAACCACTTATTCAGGAACACGGTGAGCTTACCTTGGCGAGTAAGTATTATGATTTTCTTTCTCCTTACAGTAGCACGATAAATATGGGCAGCACACTCTTCAGCTGTCATCATATTTTCTTCATCACGTGGAGAGCCTCCCTGGACAGATCCATCTTTTGTTAATGCTCTTATTCGTGTATTGGAAGCAGTAAAGCCAGGACACGCAGTAAGTACATGCACATCTTTCTTAAGCATTTCAGTTCGTAAAACTTCGAGAAAACCGATGAGTGCAAACTTCGAAGCTGAATATCCTGCCCGCGCCGGCAAGCCTCTATATCCCGCAATGGATGAAATACCGATAACCGTGCCTTTGTTCTTTATAATTTCAGGTAGACAATATTTCGTTGCGTAGATGACTCCGAAGAAGTTTGTATCCATCACTTTCTTCATCACCGCTAGATCCACTTCTTCAAACAGCGCCCGCATGGTAATACCCGCGTTATTGATGAGAATGTCAATTTTTCCGTAAAGACCGACTGCACGAATGGCCATTTGTTTATTATCTTCTTCGAGACTTACGTCGGCCTGAAATCCATCGATTGTAATTCCTTTTTTACGAAGCTCATCTACTGCCTTATCAAGATCACTCGTGTGACGACCGGTAATAAGAATTTTTGAACCGTGTTTTCCAAATTCTTCGGCCATCGCTTTGCCAATACCCGATGATCCTCCGGTAATGATGACAACTTTGTCTTTCATTTTTTACTTTATAACTGCGGCAAATGTAATTAAAACATTCGCGTAATTTTACGCCCTATGTTTTTGTTAAAGCTTCTCTCCCGCTTGCCACTATCGGTGCTTTATGTTTTTTCGGATTTTATGTTCGTGATCGGCTATTACGTTATTCGATATCGTAGAACTGTCGTGCAAGCAAACCTTAAGAATTCATTTCCCGAAAAGACCTTAAAAGAATTGCGTCATATTGAAAAAGAGTTTTATCGCAATCTCTGCGACTACCCTATAGAGACGCTTAAACTTATGACCATGTCCGAAGTTGAGATAACCAGGAGAATGGATTATAAGAATCCGGAAGAAGTGGAATTATTTGCCCGGCAAGGGCAGTCAATGATCTATCTTACAGCCCATCAATTCAACTGGGAATGGCTATTGGCAGGAGCTTGCATAAGTACTTCACCCGCGATTTATTATGTATATCAGGCACAATCATCAAAATTCTTCGATAATTTTTCGAATTTAATCCGCCAACGTTTTGGGGCAAAGCCAATCAAACGTGAGAAGGTAGGACGTGAAGCAATTAAGCTGAAAAGTACATTGCATGGACTTGCACTTCTTGCGGATCAGTTCCCAGGACTTGATCATGACAAACGTTTTTGGACGCCTTTTTTTCATCAGGACACGGCTTTCTTTCAGGGCATCAATCAATTGGCAATTATCACGCAGTACCCTGTCTTATTTTTTGTAACCAAAAAAGTGAAGCGAGGCTATTATGAAAGTGAAATTATAAGAATAGCCGAGCCGCCGTATGCAAAGAATGATTTTACAGTTGTCGAGAATTATGTAAAGGCAACCGAAAAGATAATTCGTGAACAGCCTGAGGGTTGGTTGTGGTCACACGATCGGTGGAAGAGGACGAGGGAGGAAATGGGCAATCAGTAGGCAAGTTGCAATGGACAGTAGGCAAAGTCAACGGTGAACGAAAGCATAATCCTTCAATTTACGAAGCTCTTTGCCTACTATTTTTTTGCCTACAGCTTACTGGCTAAGCAAGCATCATCTCAATATCCTCCCTCGTAAGCGCCTTAACAATACTCTCCTCTGTACTGATTAAACTTTCTGAAAGTTTTGTTTTACGCTGTTGCAATTGGAGAATTTTCTCTTCGACAGTATTTCGTGTGATGAACTTATAGGTAAATACTTTTTTCTTTTGTCCGATTCTATGAGCACGGTCAATAGCTTGTTGCTCAACGGCTGGGTTCCACCATGGATCAAGTATAAACACATAATCCGCTTCAGTAAGATTCAGACCTAGTCCTCCAGCCTTAATTGATATTAAAAAAATTTTCAGTTCGGGATCTTTATTAAATTTTTCAACCTGGTCTTTCCGGTCCATGCTTGATCCGTCGAGGTAAGCAAAATCAATCTTCTTTGATTTTAAAAACTCTTTAACGATTTCAAGGTGTTTTACAAACTGACTGAAGATTAAAAGTTTATGCCCTTCCAGTAAAGCATTTTCAATCATGTGAGAAAGATCCTCCAGTTTTCCGGAATCACCTTTATAGTGTACATCCACCATTCTTGGATGATTGGATATCTGGCGAAGTTTCGTGAGACCTTCCAATATGGTGATGCGTGAATTATTAAGACCTTCTTTTTCGATCAGGTCAAGAATTTTATGCCGATAAAAAGATTTTGCCTCTTCGTATTTTTCCTCCTGAGCAGGTGAAAGGTTTGTATAATAAATATTTTCAACTTTTTCTGGCAGATCAGTTGCCACCTGTGACTTCAGCCTTCTTAATACAAATGGTTTAATAATGGCATTCAGTTTTTTCGTCTTGGCTTCATCCTGGCGCTTTTCAATTGGGACCTGGTATTCATTCTTGAAGAATGTCTGTCCACCCAATAACCCTGGATTAATAAATGTCATTTGAGACCAGAGATCCATCGTTGTATTTTCCAGTGGAGTACCGGTTAACGTCAATTTGAAACGGGATTTCAACTGAAGTACAGCTTTTGCAATATTCGAAGTGGGATTTTTAATCACCTGTGATTCATCAAGAATAATGTAGTGGAAATTAAATTTTTGTAATGATTCAATATCCAATCGTGTGATGCCATAGGAGGTTAGCACGATGTCATACTTGCTGAATCGCTCGGTATCTTTATTGCGATTAGTGCCGGTGTAAGTAAGAATTTTTAAATCAGGTGTAAACTTGGCGGCTTCCATTTCCCAATTGTATAAGAGGGAAGTCGGCATAATTAGCAGTGAAGTACCGGCATTTCCTTTTTCTTTTTCCGACTGGAGAAGTGTTAGCGTCTGAACTGTTTTCCCAAGGCCCATATCATCCGCAAGGCAACCACCAAGACGGAATTCATTTAAGAACCTGAGCCAGTTATATCCTGCTTTTTGATATGGACGAAGCTGACCGCTGAATCCTGCTGGCAGTGGATAGTCTTTTATGCCAGTAAAATTTTCAAGATTGCGCAGACGATCACTCATATGCACTTTGGCGAGATTGCCCTCCTGAAGTTCTTTTACAAGATTGAGATGGTACTTATGAAGGACTGGTTTTTCATTTGCCCCGTGAGTTTCACTCATGGCAAAAAGATCACCGTATTTGATCAACCAAGCTTCCGGAATGATGGCTATTTCTCCATTGGGAAGTTTGAACTCAACTTTCTTTTTAAGAATCAGCTTGCGCAATTCTTTAAATGAAATCTCATATTCTCCGAAACGGATCTTTGCGTGAATGTCGAACCAATCAATGCCTTCTTTTACTTCGAGTTCAATGACAGCCTTTCCTACAAAATATTTTTTATCGCGATTATCCGGTTGACTTACTTCAAAACCGAAGTTTAGAAGATTCACCCGGTTTTCGTTAATCCATGAGAAGGCGTGTGCTTTTTCGACGGCAGTTCTGAAATTACCTGAGATAGGCAATCCTAATTTTATAAGGGTTTGCGCATATTTTTTTTCTGTCGTGATGTCGCGCTTGATTCGATGGAAAATAAAGTCATTGTCTTTTTTTTCCATTGATACACTGACATCTCCAAAGGCATCACCACGAAAGCGATACTTGCCGTACTTGAAGGATAGATCGAAAACTATTTTTCCAGCTTCATCATTACTTGGTTTTTCTTCAGGATGATCAACAAAGAGAGTGGCGGCTTCTTTGGTGTTGGCGGGCGGTAATTCTGAAATTGTAAGCAGAGGATGAGGTTCGTAAACGTTCTTATTAATTTCGAAACCCTGAACTTCAACATCCTCAAATGAGGCAATCAGTGCTGTGATGAAATTATTATAGTAATTCTCTTCAAGATTTTTTGGGATCACTATATTTTTTCGTGTGAGAAATGGATTAAGCTTTTTCCCATCCACAGGTTTATCGAATCCGTAAAGTTTCCCGTCTATTACAATCCATGCAGGGCTTTTACAAACCATGTATGCGGCAATATTTGGAATTTCCACATTCTTTTCTTCGTAAGTAATAGTAGGGTAATACGTGGTGTTTTCTGAAGTACGAATGAAATGGAATTTTACGTTGGCACGGTGATCGAGCACTTCAACCTTGCGCCAGGTTGGCTCGCCATCATTACCCATCTCGTAAAGCCGTTTGCCCTTTATCTTCTCGAGTACGGCAGCTCTACGCTTTTCCATGTAGGCTTCGATCTGCTCTTGCAGGAGTTTTTCTTCGCCTTTGTCTTTCTTGAAAATCTTTGCGAAGAACTCATCCGGCTTCATTATTTTTTTTGAAAAATGTCGCAAGACAGCATCCTGATTCATGCTATCCATGAGGTCGATCAGCTCATAGTCTCGTTCATCAAGGCCCTTGGCAAATTCTCTGGCATTTTTTGATGAAATGTTCTGGTGCTGGTAGGTGAGCTTCCCTTTTTCGTCAAGACGAACGATAAAAGCTTCGAAAATATAGCCCAGATACTCGTGTTGATACAACGAGTAAATCAATTGAAAGGGCTGTGCTGCCGAAACTTTCATGCGATTTTGGGCTAAAAAAGGTGTTTACTTCTTCAGAGAGGCACCAAGATGTGATTTTGGCACTTTTCAGAATAAGCCGAATGGCAAATTAGATAATCTCCGGTAAAGTTTTTTTGCGTTTTCGACCGAAACCTTACATCAAAGATTATCGATGGAATAGGATCGGGATGCTAAAATGGCAGGTCGGATAGAAACCAGCAGTGTTACCAAAAGAACTACCGAACCAGTAAGGAGAAAATCTGAGGGATCCATTTTCACGGGATAATTGGAGACAATTGCATTCTCCATACCCATGCCAACCAATCCAACAGTGTCCTGCAGGAAACAAAGCAGAGCTCCCAGCAGCAAACCAATTGTCGCTCCGATAAAAGATATCAACGCTCCTTCTGTTAGAAAGATTTTCTTTATAAGTGATGCCGGCGCACCCATCGCTGTTAGAATGCTGATATCTTTTTTCTTGTCAATGGCCAACATCATAAGTGAGAAGAACATATTGATGGATCCAACCAGAAGCAAAAGAGTAAGGGAAAAGAACAAAAAAAGTTTTTCAAACTTTAATAACCGGTACAAATCTTTATGCTGTTCTTCATTGGTAAGAACGGAGAAATTTTCTCCTATCTTTTCACGAAGTAAAGCCTGAACCTTCAAAGGGTCAACGCCATCGGTTTGCACTTCAAGCGAAGTACGTTTGTTGCCATAGTCTAAAAGCTCTCTTGCAAAATCGAGAGGAACAAAGATGTAGTTCTCGTCGTAATTCTTTTCAATGGAAAATACTGATCCGGGTCGTATGCTTTTGTGAGAATACATTTTTGAGGGATCGATTGTTCCTGTCTTAAAATTCTTAATGTAAAAAACTTGCAGCGCATTCCTGTCATCTGTGACTTCGGCAGATAGAGTATAGCGCACCCCCCGACCAATAATAGCAAACGGGATATTGTCCTTTTTTAATTTCAGTTCTCCTTCCGTAATATGGTCGTCAAGCCTGTGTTGGTCTATAAAATTATCGCTTACGCCTTTAATCGTTACTACCATATTGGCATCCCTGTATTTGATGTAAGCATAATCTTCAATTACTTGTGTCACTGTTTTTACACCTGGAACTGATTGAATAGAGGATAGCAGTTGATCGTTCATTTCAAATGATTTTCCCCGGACCAATTCAATTTTGAGTTCCGGATCAAAAGATGTGTAAAGAGAACGAAGTAAAACCTCAAGGCCATTGAAAACAGAAAGCACGATGATCAATGCAGCAGTAGCAAAAGCCATTGCTGTCATTGATAGAATAGAGATAATGTTAATGAAGTTCTGCTTTCGTTTGGACAGAAAGTAACGTCTGGCGATGAAGAAGGGAAGATTCATCAGAAACGAGGGAATTAAGAATCCTTTGAATCAATAGGTGGAATATTAAGACTCTTAATCAGGTCTTCAATACGCTGTGCTCCTTCTTCAGTTTCATCAATGAAAAAATTGATTTGAGGAACAATGCGTGCCTGATTTCGAATGCGTTCACCTAACGCCTTTCGGATTTCCTTTTTATGCAGCTCAAGTTTTTCTAGCAGAGCCTTTTTGTCTTTTACCAATGCCATGCTGATGTAAACCCGCACCACGCTGAGATCGGGACTGACTTTTGCGTCCATTATTGTGACAAACTCGCTACCAAGAAGCCCTCTCTGATCTCGCTGGAAGATATCACTGAGTTCTTTTTGAATCAGCTTACTGAATTTTTGCTGTCGCACGGTTCCACTCATGAGGTAAAGATAAGAAAGTCGGGGGTGAAAAGATTATAGTTCAGACAGGCATAACTTTAATGCATTTAGCCACAGATGTCACCGATTTTCACATATGAATACGAATGTTATCTGTGTTTTGTTGAACGACCAAAAAAATTTTCTGCATCTGACCTGCGTAAATCTGTGTCATCTGTGAGAAGCATTTCAGGCTGCAGAAATCAGTTCGCGGATATTTTTGTTTTAACAATCTTATCAGAAGCCCTACCATACCCTTACTATTTTTTAGTTATTTGCGCATTAATAAGAAAACTTCTTGCTCCGCTACTTTCGCATAAACGATCCTTACAGGCTTTTGAGCCTTTTAATATTGCTCATACTGGTGAGCCTTCCCTTATTGATCAATTTACCGGCCATGACAATCCAGGAATTGAAAAATATTGTCCTGGGTGAAGTGATAGGGGACAAACTTTTATATGTTGAAATTATTGATCGCACGGCACCCATGATGGCGCTTTTCGATGGATTACTGAATTTTATCTTTGGACGATCGCTGATGGCGCGCCATATCCTTGCACTGATTATAATTTTTTTTCAAGCTACCTACTTTGGTATTTTGCTGATTAACAATAAGGCTTACAATGAAAATAGTTATGTGCCTGCATTGATCTTTGGATTCCTGTGTTTCTTTTCTTTTGATCTCTTAGCAGTCTCTCCGGAGTTGCTGGCGTCTACATTATTGCTGCTGGCGTTGAATAATCTTTTTAAAGAAATTGAGTTTCGCGTGGACCGCGATTCTATTGTATTGAATCTTGGGGTTTTTTTAGGAGTAGCGTCGCTGTTCCTTTTCTCTTATACCATTTTTCTGGTGGGCGCCATTTTCATTTTGATAGTATTTGCAAGGGCTACATTCCGAAAGATTCTTTTGGTTTTGTTTGGATACGGATTGGTCCATGCTATTCTTTTAATATTTTACTATTGCTATGGAGAAACAGATGAATTGTGGGCAAATTTCTACGTAGCTAACATCGTACAATTGAAGGCAAGTCTTGTAGGGATGAAATCGATTTTTGTATTGGGAATTGTGCCTATCGCATATTTCGTTATATCACTTTTCATGCTGACGCGTGAGGCACGTTTTACGAAATATCAATCACAACTCTTTCAGGTTATCTTTCTGTGGTTGGGAATTGCTATTCTTCAGGTTTGGTTCACTCCGGAAAGAACGCCTCATAGTTTCTTCACCTTCATTCCGCCCGCTGCTTATTTTATAAGTCATTACCTCTTGTTGATCCGAAGAAAGGCGATAGCGGAGTTTATGTTGTGGGTATTAATCCTGGGATTGATTTCCATCAGCCTTCTTTCCAAAAACGGGATTATAGAAAGAGTCAACTATGCAGCGCTTTTTCCAACTCATTCTTCTTATGAAAAGATAGTAGTCGATAAAAAGATCATGATCGTGGGAGATGATCTTTCTCTTTTTCAAAACAACAGACTCGCAGCATATTTTTTGGATTGGGAACTCTCCCGAAAATATTTTGATCAGCCTGATTATTATGAGAATGTCATTAAGATTGATAAATCTATTCTAGAGAATGCCCCGGATGTAATTATTGATGAGAGCAATCGCATGGGTCCTTTTCTTGAACGAATTCCTTTGCTAAAGAAAAATTACAGGAAGGAAAATGATATTTACTGGAAGCGTTAGCAACTAATCTTATCAACCCTGCGGGCATGGCGACCGCCTTCAAAATCTGTAGTTAAAAATCGTGTTGTGATTTTTTCAGCAAGTTCAATGCTGATAAAGCGTTCAGGAAGGCAAAGGACGTTGGCATTGTTATGCTGGCGTGCGAGCGCTGCTAAATCTTCCTGCCAGCAAATGGCGGCACGTATACCCTGATGCTTGTTGGCAGTAATTGCGACCCCATTCGCACTTCCGCAGACAAGTATTCCCAAATCGAATTCTTTTTTTTCAACCGCTAATGCCACAGGATGAGCAAAGTCAGCATAGTCGGTCGATTCGGGACTGTGTGTACCGAAATCTTTTATAGAATAGCCCTTTTGTTCAAGCCATTTTTTAAGATGCTCTTTATACGTAAAGCCCGCATGGTCAGATCCGATTGCAAGTTTTTGCATTATGCTGTCATTTCATCTGCTTTTGCCTCTTGTTCCTCTTCCTTTCTCTTTTGTCTTACAACGTATGCCGAGATGAAAATACTTATTTCGTAAAGCATAAACAATGGAAGAGAAATCAATACCTGGCTTAATGGATCCGGAGGGGTAACAATTGCCCCAATGATAAGAATTATAACAATCGCATGACGACGATACGTACGCATGAACTTAGGTGTCAATAATCCAATCTTTGTCATGAAATAAACGACAACCGGCAATTGAAACAGAAGTCCGCTTCCAAAAACCAATGCGATGAATGTTGATACGTATGATGTGATGTCAAATTCATTGACAATCATATCGCTGATTGAATAGGAAGAGAAGAACAATGTCATCATCGGGCAGAGAATGAAATAGCCAAATGAGATTCCCAATAAAAACAGGAATGAAACAGCAAACACCGCGCCGCCTGAATTCTTTGCTTCGTTCTGATGAAGACCTGGTTTAATAAACCGCCATATTTCCCAGAACACATATGGAAATGATATGATAAAGCCGAGCACAAAAGATGCAAGGATCTGCATGGTGAACTGCCCGGTCATGTAGCGGCTCTGCACCTTAAAAGGGAAGGCGGGGAAGCAAAGATTATCCGTGCCAAGGAAGTGGCCGAGACTACAAAGCCAGCGAAATGTCGGGAAATCAATTTTTGCCGGGGCAAAGATGATATTTTGAAACACCCAAGGGGCATAGACGAATCCCACAATGGTAAATACCACGATAGCAATGATGGAACGAACTATGTGCCAGCGTAACTCCTCGAGGTGATCGAGGAACGACATTTCTTTTTCTTCACTCATAAAAATAGATCCCCGGATACATAAACAACTTCACAAACTAACCGCGAAAGTCAACGTATTCCGCGGGAAATAAAAATTATCAATTAACTGTACAGGGGAAACTTCTTCATGAAGGCATTCACCTTGCGTTTCACAGCCTTCAGATGCTTTTCATCGGTTGGTTTGGATAATGCCTCGTCGATCAGATCCACGACCTTAATCACATCTTTTTCTTTCATACCACGGGTTGTAACGGCCGGTGTGCCAATGCGCATTCCCGACGTAACCATTGGTGATTGCGTATCGAAAGGCACCATGTTCTTATTAATCGTGATGTCTGCTTTGATCAATGTTTCCTCAGCGAGTTTCCCGGTTAAATTTTTTGATCTCAAATCGATTAACATCAGGTGATTGTCAGTGCCACCCGAAATAATTTTATAGCCACGTTTAGTAAAATCCTCTGCCATGGTCTTGGCATTCTTTGCAACCTGCACAATGTAATCCATGTATTCATCACTCATTGCTTCCTGAAAAGAGATCGCTTTTGCTGCAATGACATGCTCTAATGGACCACCTTGTGTTCCGGGGAATACGCCCGAATCCAAAATGGAAGACATTTTGCGAAGTTCTCCTTTTGGAGTTTTGAGTCCCCACGGGTTGTCAAAGTTTTTACCAATCATGATCAGTCCTCCACGCGGGCCACGTAATGTTTTGTGCGTAGTGGTTGTCACGATATGACAATGCTCCATCGGATCTTTTAATAGTCCACGGGCAATCAAGCCTGCTGGGTGAGAAATATCAGCAAGAAGCAAAGCACCAACCGAGTCGGCAGCTTCGCGCAATTTTTTATAGTCCCAATCACGGCTATAGGCAGAAGCTCCACATATAACCATCTTTGGTTTTTCGCGTTTTGCGATCTCAATTACTTTATCAAAGTCAATCAGCCCGGTTTCCTGTTCAACTCCATAAAATGAAGGTTGATACAACTTTCCTGAAAAGTTTACCGGCGAACCATGGGTAAGATGTCCTCCGTGTGATAGATCAAATCCAAGAATTTTATCACCTGGTTTTAAGCACGCAAGCATAACAGCTGCATTAGCCTGAGCTCCGGAATGAGGTTGTACATTGGCCCATTCTGCACCGAATAATTCTTTTATACGGTCGATGGCGAGTTGTTCGATTTCATCCACCACTTCGCATCCGCCATAATAGCGTTTGCCAGGAAGTCCTTCCGCATATTTATTGGTAAGTACGGTTCCCTGGGCTTTCATTACCTGAAGTGAAACAAAATTTTCGGAGGCAATGAGTTCAATACCGCTTTGCTGGCGGTGCTTTTCTTTTTCGATGAGGTCGAAAATGACTTTATCTCTCTTCATAAACTGGATTTACAGGATTCAAGGACAATACACAGGATAAGTACGCCTGCGTAATTGAAACTAGGGGCAAAAATAGGGCGCGAATAGGATTGAAGCTACTTTATTCAAGGAGCGGTGTAAATAATAGTTAGTTACCAGCTTCCGCTGCTTCCGCCACCGCCAAAACTTCCACCACCACCGGAGAAGCCACCACCGCCTCCGCCTCCCCAACCGCTTCCACCTCCACCACCGATGAACCAGCCACCACCTGATGTCCAGCCACCGCCACTGCGATTATTCTTTGCGGAGTCAGCCATTTTCTGGGAAATACTTTGCCCCCATGCGGTGCGGCCAATGAGAAGTTTAAGGATTGGGAAGCTAACCAGGTATGCAATTAAGATGGTCCAACCAGACGAAGCGCTTCCAAAAGCTGCTCCAGGAAAGATGGCATAAAAAGGAGAAAGGAATCCGTAAAGTCCCCAGCCTGCGCAACCTTTTGTGAACAGAGCTGAATAGGTGAAAACTCCAAGTACAACAAGAATGACGAGACCAAACAGCACGCCACTACCACGGCCGCTTTTATTTCTTGCAATTGGATCTGCTTTATACTCGCCTTTACTCGCAAGCATGATAGCATTTGTTGCTGCCAGCACACCAGCGTCATAATCTCCTCTGCGAAAATTTGGAGCCATTTCATTTCGGATGATTCGATTGGACAATGCGTCTGTGATAACTCCTTCTAGTCCTTGTCCGACTTCAATCCGCATCTTACGATCATTGATTGCAATAAGCATAACAATTCCATTATCCTTGTCTTTCGTACCTAGCTTCCATTTTTCAGCGACACGTATGGCATATTGCTCTATGATTTCACCGTCAAGCGATGGCACGATAAGAATGGCCATTTGATTAGAAGTGGAATCTTCAAAGACTTTAAGCGTATGCTCAAGATTATCGATGGTCTGTTGCGAAAGGACCTTGGCCTCATCATGGACACGTTGGTTCCACAACTCAGGAATTTCTTTCTGAGCGAATACCGCCTGGGTGAAAAAAAGAATAGAAGTGAAACTAAAAAACAGAAATAGTCGAAGACGATTCATGAGAATGTATAAAGGGTAAGTTTTCTGATTTAATTTTCAATGCGCAGGTCATCACGCAATTCGTTGATATCATCTGCTGTTTTGATGAATCCTTTTTCAAGGAGGAGTTCGCCGCAGCGAAGTATAGATGTTTCAATCCCATCGGTTACTTTGCCCACGCGTATTTTGTCGATAATGTTTCGAACGATCTTGTCCCATTCTTTTTGTTCCACCACTTTGCTGATACCACGGTCGGCCATCACCATTACTTCATGTTCGAAAAAAGACACAAAGATCATTATACCTGTACGATGACGCGTGTTGAAAACTTCTTCTTCAAGAAAAGCATTCTCGGCACGCTTGCGGGTTGCCTGGTCCATATGAGTTTGATTTAACATCAATCTCTTAAGTGGGTCAATGCTATTGGTGGCAATTGCCCCAATTAGTCCTCCAACTATTACTGCAAGAAAAATGAAAAGCGGATCATACAAAGCCAAAGAAGGAACGTATCGATCCAGCACAACGATCACAAGAAATATCAGCGCTGAGAAAACCATTGCACCCCTGTAGTTCGCGATCGTGTAATAACCGCTTCGTTCAACGAATACGGGCACGATCTCACCTGAAATCTTGCCCTCAGCCTCTTTTACAGCAGCTTTGATGCGGTCGAGGTCTTGCGAAGTAAATCTGTTATTGAGAG
>JANYDR010000092.1 GCA_025363495.1 Cyclobacteriaceae bacterium
AATATCTGCTACGTTTTTTACGATCTTGTACTAACCATGCCAGATATCGTTTCTTCGTAAATTTTTAAAGAGCCCAAATCTAAATGAATACTTTATTGCATCCCAAGACCAAATTGCACTGCAGTGCCCTTCTGATCTTCATATTTATTAGTTCATTCACCCACGCTCAACTCCTAAAAGTTGGCGTAGCCGGTCTCAGTCATGATCACGCTCATAGTATCATGCAGCAATACAAAAAAGGAGAAGTAATTCTTCTGGGAATAGCCGAAGCTGATGCAAACCTTATTGAGCGTTACAAAAAGCAATACCAGGTGCCTGATTCGTTATTCCATAAGGATTTAACAACCATGTTGCAACGAATAAAGAAACCTGATGCCGTGTTGGCTTATAATGCAATCTCCGAACACCTCGGCGTAGTTGAGATCTGTGCTCCGAAAGGTATTCCAGTGATGGTAGAGAAACCTCTGGCCGTTTCCGTAAAGCAAGCGGAACGAATGAAAGCGCTGGCCAATCAATATAAAATCCAGTTGCTTACTAATTATGAAACCACCTGGTATGATAGCAATCAACAAGTATACTCATTGGTAGAAGAAAATGAAATCGGACCTATCCGGAAGATGGTCGTGCACGATGGTCATGGTGGCCCAAAAGAAATAGGATGCAGCAAGGAATTTCTGGCATGGCTTACCGATCCCGAAAAGAATGGTGGTGGCGCAATCATTGACTTTGGTTGTTATGGCGCCAACCTGATGACGTGGCTGATGAACGGAAAAGCTCCCATTGCAGTAACTGCCATCACTCGCCATTACAAACCTGATATCTATCCCAAAGTGGATGATGATGCAACGATCATGTTAGAATATGATGGTGCGATAGGAATCATTGAAGCTTCCTGGAACTGGCCATTCGGAATAAAAGACATGGAAGTGTTTGGCGTAGATGGTTATCTTCATGCGCTCAATAAATCAACATTACAAGAGCGAAAGAAAACAGCGGCCTATACTGAAATACCCAATAAGCCAGCGGCCTATACTGATAATTTAGTTTACCTGGCAGCGGTACTCCGAGGTACAATAAAATCAGAGAATGATTTGTCTTCGCTGAATAACAATATGATTGTTGTGAGAATCCTGGAGGCGGCGAAGGAGTCGGCGAAAGATGGGAGGAGGGTGGTGATGGGTAATCTGTAATCGGTGATCGGTAGATGAGTCATGGAAGTAAAATATAGTCAACTATGAAAAGTTTTCTAGCAAACTGTTTAGCCATTGCGTTCATAGTTTTTACTTTCTCCTGCAAGAATGAAGGTAATAAAGCTCGGGAGGTTGACCTTGAAGAAGCGAATCTGCATGATTACATCTCCAGTATTACGTGGGATTCTATTAAATCCACTAAGCCAGAAGTTTCAGTGCAAAAAGTATCACCGGGACTGGCTAAAGTTCTTTTCAAGTTTGCTATTAAAGATTCTGTTCATCAGAACGATTGGAAGGTAACGATTCGTCCATCGTTTGCTCCTGAATTTCACTGGGCACCTCATCTTACGCCGACTGATAAAAATATTATTGCTCAACATGTTTTTCGTGCACCGGCACTAATTCTTGCCAACAAGCAAAAGCAGCTGACGATTATTCCAGACCTGGATTTGATAGGAAAGACTTCTGTCAAATGGTATATGGATCTTGATGCACCAAGTAATACGCTAACTCTCGGTGTCAGTAATAATAAGGTTACGGAACATGTGCTTTTTGAAAGAGATTCGGGTATGATTATCGCACCACCGGTATTTGAATTTGGATTTTACGTAATGACAAGCAATGATTCGTCAGTTGTATCGGATCCATGGAGAAAGCCACTTGCCTTTCTTTGGGAGAAGTGGGGCAAACCGCTTTATGATGATGGTCAGCCGATAAAGGGAAATCTGGAGCCTTATGCTAAACATACATACGATTGGGCATTTGATTCATGGAAGAAAAGTGTCTGGCAGGAATTTTCATTACGGGGAAAGAAAGTAGGCGCTCCGGTATTCATTGTTAACGTTACTCAAAGTCCTAATTATCCAGGTGATGTGAATGAACGTGAATTTCGTTCCATCTGGAACCAGGCATGGTTTAGTTCTCTACGATCGGCCCAGGGACTTTTTCGTTATGCAAGGCGAACCAACAATAAGGAACTACTGAAGAAAGCAAACATGACGAAAGAACTTGCTCTGCTGTTTCCACAGCGAGATGGTTTATTCCCCGCTGTGATTGCAACAGAGATGGAGAAGGTAACTATAAATGGAAAGATAGTTTCAAAGTCGAAAGGATGGAATGATTATTACTTTGGCAACTCCAATCGCAATCCAATTGTTACATGGGGCGATGCAAAAGCTTCACCTTATCATTTACTGGATATGAGCTGGACAGCCTACCTGATGCTTACCTGGTATGAAGAATTAGAAAAAGATAATCGATTACTTACCTATGGCACGAAGTATGCTGATAAGTTGATCTCATTACAGCAACCCGACGGATTTTTTCCTGGTTGGCTTGATACAAAATCCTTGAAGCCTCTTGGATATCTTGATCATTCACCTGAAACATCTTTGTCAGTGACATTTCTCTTAAAGATGTATGAAATTACAAAGGAGCGGAAGTACCTGGAATCTGCTGAAAAAGCTTTGAACGCAGTTGTTAAAAATATTATTCCTGTAAGTCAGTGGGAAGACTATGAAACATACTGGTCGTGCAGTGGTGTCCTGGACTCAATGCTTAACAAAAAGATTATTCGCAATGATGCTTTCAAACAAAATACACTGTCGATGTACTGGACGACAGAAGCACTGTTTAATTTTTACCTGATTACTAAGGATAAAAATTATCTTCATACAGGTCAGCGCGTATTGGATGAGTTATTAATGTACCAGGCATCCTGGCAGCCGCCGTTCATTCCTATTCATGCGTTGGGCGGCTTTGGTGTTATGAATGCCGATGGAGAATGGAGTGATTCGCGGCAAAGTCTTTTTGCTGAAATAATTCTGAAGTATGGTAAGGAATTAAACAATCAGGAATATACCGAGCGGGGACTTGCTGCCTTAAGAGCTTCATTTCTTATGATGTATTGTCCGGAGAATCCGGAGACAAAAGCGCAGTGGGAAAAAGTATATCCATTCTTTAATGAAAAAGATTACGGATTCATGATGGAGAATTATGGCCACGGCGGAAAGACGAATTCGGAAGGATTAGGGATCGGTGAATTTACAATTTATGATTGGGGTAATGGCGCGGCAGCGGAAGCATATAATCGGATGTTGGATCATTTTGGGGAGGGGTTTGTTAAGTAGCTAAAAGTATTTCACCACGGAGCCACGGAGAACACCGAGCTTTTTCTTCGAGTATTTTCATTGGTTAGAATTCTTTGTGTTGCCATGTTTGCCGACAGGCACGCATTCCTCTGTGGCTGTGGTGAAAAAATAAAATTCAGCGAAGCTGAATTTATCTCCCCCATAAACATTTTCTCTTAGTGATGGGGATACTCTCCCCACCTTAGTTTAATTTCGCCCCGGTTTTTACGTTGATCCGTGATGAGGTATTTCATAATTGTCTTTTCAGTCTTTTCATTCATTGGAATGGAAACGTTTGCGCAGGATTCGTTGACGACGAAGCTCGGAAAGAAGAAGAAAACACTCTATTTTACGTGGGGCTATAACCGCGACTGGTACTCCTCCAGTACTATTCATTTCAAGAATACCAAGACCGACAACTACGATTTTACATTCATCGATGCAAAGGCCCACGACAGTCCATCCATGGATCGCTATTGGCAGCCGGACAGATTAACAATTCCCCAATACGATTTGAATATCGGAATTATGCTTAATGATAAGCACGACCTTGGAATTGAGGTTGGCTGGAATCATTTAAAATATATAGTTACCGATAACCAGGTAATTCACGTGCGTGGAGAAATCCGAGGTCACTACATTGACAAAGACACATTGGTTACTCCTGACTTCGTTCATCTTCAGCATACCAATGGCAATAACTACCTCATGATAAATCTTGTAAAACGTCAGAAACTTTGGACGTCCAAGAATTTTCAGTTGAGCGCTATTGCTAAAGTAGGAGCGGGGCCACTCATCTCGTATACCATCTCCACTATTCTCGGTAATGTCGATAGCGGTCACTTTCATTATCACGGTTTGGTAGCAGGCACAAGCGTTGGATTGCGTTTTAACATTTATAAATATTTCTTCATTCAAAGTGATATGCAGGGCGCGATCGCCGATTATACCAACACTGAATTGGGGGCCGATCATCAGGGATTGGCAACACATCACTTTACCTCATTGCAATGGACATGGGAGGGAGGACTTAACTTTCCGATGGGGAGGGGGAAGTAGTTTTGGTGACTTCGTCACAAGGGTGATCACCGCGAAGGCGCTAAGACGCAAAGCACCGCCGAGATTCTGATTATTGACTTGTTCTGTAAGAAGTTTACATTTTAATTGTTTAACGGACTTCTGCGGTAAAGCAATCCGCGACGAAGTCGCCCTGTTGGTCCGAATCTATAAACATCCCGAAGACTGCTTACTAGGAAGCACGAGCAGAACCTTTTAGGCCAAAAACGACTGAGCGATATACGCATGTGACAAAAAAGGGATTTGGTGTAAATCAGAATGAGAATCTGTTTGAGTACCTGGTTTATAAATTTCCCTGCTTCGCCTTGGTGGATGCCATCTTAGAACGTAAAAAATCAGACTTTACGAACTGAAAATTTTTATCGAGATCTAGATACCATCTGCTGATTTTTTTTGCATATTGTGTAACAAGCAATAACAACAGCTGTAGGTACATTGTCTGACAAATACATCGAGACAAAAACCTAATAATTCGGACGTTTGCACCTTCGTTTCCAGTACTGGAACGCATAAAATACCCCAAAAGCATCGGTGACCCATAGTGACCCCATCGTCACCCCATCGTGACCCTATTAACATGAGTCATGAAGTCTTTGGGAGTCTCTTTGCTAGGTCTTTACTAACTCTTTGGTAGGTAGGGTCAAAGCTTAAGAAGTCTCTCATAAAGGCTGAAATCGACTCTTTTTTGGCATAATCTGCTATCTTTATAAATACGTCCCCCACGTTATGCCAAAACTGCGAAAGAAAACCGAACGGTAAGAAAATAGAGAAAGGTGCCGCCGTGAAATACAAACGCAAGCCAGTGATGTGGACACCTTACTAATTCAAATTCTTCACGTGGGACTAGCGAACGTTTCCTTCATAACGTGAGAGAAGTATTATATTTCGATTACTGTAAAATCAGGGAAGATGAGCACAAAAAGTATTTTCGAACGACTACGTGACGGAGAAACGATTCACGCCAACGACACTGAAGGATTTAAACTACGGGACGCTTCATTTGCAACGAAGGAATTACTGGTTCAAATGAATAATTCCTCAAACCCGACAGAAATCAGAAACTTGCTAAGCCAAATTACCGGCAGTGAAATTGACAAAAGCGTTGATGTATTTACAACATTATACATCAATTACGGCAAGCATACCAAAATCGGAAAGAACGTAATAACTGTTAACACTCAGACTTTTACAGCTACGCTTTTGGATAATAACTCAGCAAAAGCATTTAGGGAAATGTTGCCACTGAAAACTAAAATGATTGACCTGAATGGAAATGAGAAATATTGTGACTTGCAAAAAAGTCTCCCGACAGACCCGTTCAATCCTAAAACAATAAAAAATGGCGACTTAATGCTGTATGGCGCAGAGACCCTGGTATTATTTTACAAAACTTTTTCAACATCATATAGCTATACAAAATTAGCAGAAGTAGATGATGCGACTGGCTTATCATCGGCTTTCGGTTCGCGTGACACAAGAGTCACTTTTGAATTGGAATAAAGACGTTGAAATGAAAGGAGGGCACAGGCGCTAATCGAGTAAACGGCCTCGCCAGTTGTAACTAACGAGGCCTCTCACATTTTATCTGCCGAAATCTTATGTCTATGAAGACTTAGTTTGGAACGCTCGACATGAGTATATTGCTCAACAAAGGAGTCGAAGACTTTAGGCCATGCGCCCGAGCGAGATCCCTGGTAACAATTCAAAATCATGTTTAACAACTCTTTTATTATATGAAATCACTTTTTGCAATTCTCGTTATCAGTACAATTCTCGGGTCACTTCATTTAGAAGCACAAACAGGAAAAGATAATTTTAAGGACGTCGTAATAGCTAATAAAGATCAATCTACTTTCAGAGCCTGGATCGATGTAGATCAACTACTTAAAAAAGCGCAATTGACGTCCAGGGATTCTGTTTTTCGAAGGTCCGCCCTTGCAAACATTTATTCTATTCAAGTGGATTCCAGCATCTATTTTTTTAAGTCAATTCGAAACCGAAAAGATAGTATTGCAATTTTGAGCAGGGCAATCGAAGGAAAAGTAAGTGTTTATACGCCACCACTGGAATCAGGACTTGAAGCTGTTTTTGTGGAGAAAGATGGATTAATATATGAAATGCTCCAAAAGGTAGTGGAGGTTAAAGGGAAGAAATTCTATAAAAATGAGTTTAGAGGATTTCTTCAGGTATTCTTCTCGGATTGTCAGACCATTACCAAGGAAATGGTCGATAAAGTGCTTATCAGTGAACTCTCCATCATGAAGATTGTATCACAATATAATAAGTCTTGTGGTTGGGAGAAAGCCAATAGGGTTATTAGATATAAGTCAAAGTTTCAGTTTGGACTACAGATTGAAGGAGAACATTATAATTCAACAAAAGGTATTTACGCAAACTATTTTGTGGGCGACCGACCCGCCTCGGGTTTTGGCCTGGGCTTGTATGCGAGACTTGATTTTGCCCGGAAAAAAACTGCCTTCCTCATTTCCGAGCTGACCTTTAATCACATTTCCGGAGGTGGAGACATTACTTATTATGTGACTGACCCGAAATATCAAATTTTCACAGAGCATCATGATTTTAATATTCAAGAACTGAGAAATTCATATTCGGCCTACTTTTATATCGCCCGCTCTAAGAAATCGTCTTTGGCAGCCGGGGGTGGTATCATGTTTCAATATCAGCTAGAAAACAATTCTACAGTAACAGACGGTAATGTGACTACATCGAGCGCCAAATCGGGTGATAGTTTTGGACTTTCTCCGATCGCCAATGTTCTATTTAATATGAATAGAATTGGCCTTGGTTATCAGATGGTATTACTGGCCACTCAATTAAAAGGTGCAGAGGCACAACATATAGAAAATAAGTTTTTCTTACAGGTAAAGTTATCAAAGAAATAAACCCACTATATAATGGTGGTACCTTGCGAAAGATGAGCCCTTTGGATGGTATTGCTCCCATTGAGAAATTACTATATCTATTTGTCTTTTGACTGACAGCGATACGGTGGCCAGATTACTATACTTGCGTATGAAAAGTTTGAGCCTGCTTGTCTTCCTTTTATTAGCAATTTGCTGCAAGGATAATTCCCAATCTAATCTCGAGAAGATTGTATTATCGCCCGCCACCGTATCAGAGTTGGTACTGGGTGATAGTATTCAATTTGCAGCTGGCTATTTTGATAAAACGGGTCAGTCCCAGGTCGCCGTCCCGAGTTGGGAATCATCAAACCCGGGGATTGTTACTATGAGAACGACCGGGGTGGCAATTCCTAAAGCAGTTGGGACAGCCAGTATAAAGGCTACGTTTAAGGGAATTCAAAGTCCATCGGTTATTTTAAACGTTACGAAATCATCCAATAAAGTTTATTCTGTTAGTATTTCCGTTGCCAAGACGACTCTGTCTCTTAACGAAACTATTACATTTTCGGCTTTGGCCTTAAATTTTGATGGTGTTCCGATCGCTGGCAAAAGCGCTTCCTGGCAAACAGAAGATGCAGATATCATTTTAATCAACGGGAATGGATTTGCGTCAGCGGTTGGACAGGGTATGACGGAAATTACTGCGGTGATTGAAAATGTTAAGAGTGCGCCTAAGAAAATGATTGTGGCGCTATAAGTGCTTCCTGTTAATTTCATCAAATGAAAATAGAACATCTTGCCATTTGGGTTGACAACTTGGAGAACATGAAAGCTTTTTATTTAAAATATTTTGAAACTAATTCAGGTGAAAAATATACTAATGAGAAGAACCAATACACAGCATATTTTATTTATTTCGGCGATGCCAAAACTCGTTTAGAACTTATGAACAAACCCAACATTGCGCCAAGTATTGAGCAAAGGGGATTTACAAAAGGAATTGCTCATTTCGCTATTTCGGTTGGTGGGAGGGAAAAAGTAAATGAACTAACTGAAACATTAAGAAGTGATGGCTATACTATTTTTAGTGAACCGAGAACGACGGGCGACGGTTACTATGAAAGTGTAGTTTTAGACCCAGAAGGAAATTACTTGGAGATTTCAGCTTGAAAGTTTGTAACCTACGACTGGTTATATGCCAGCGTTAGCGAACATTACGGGAGAATTTATCTGATAAAAAGATATATTCGCCTGTGACAATTCTTAAAATTAGGCTACTAATAGAATATAAAGACCGTAGCTAAATTGGAACTCCAAAAACGAAACTTTATCCGGATAATAGACACTCACCGAGGCATTATAAAAAGCCTTTGTAAAGCCTATTATGTGAGTCCTGACGATCAAAAAGATGCTTTTCAAGACATTATTCTTCAGCTTTGGAAATCATTTGAGACATTTCGGGGAGAGTCCGAAATAAGCGCCTGGATCTATAGAGTAAGTCTTAACACGTTGCTCAGCAAAGTCAGGAATGAGAAACGGAGAATAACTACTGAATCCATAGGTGCCTTAGAGCTATCTGTTTCGATAGCAGCTGATGGTGATATCGAACTTCTAAACATTGTAATTCAATCTTTAAATGACCTGGATAAAGCGATCGTCATCCTTTATCTGGAAGGCTATAAGAACAAGGAAATCTCTCAAATTTTAAACCTGACTCCTACGAACATAAGCACCCGATTGAATAGAGTGAGAGCAGAACTAAAGGCCAAATTTAAAAATCAGGACTATGAATTTAAACAACCTTAAACCAGCCTGGCGTCAGTTTCGATTATTGAATTCCATGCAATCAATGGATAGGGAAGAAATCCTGTTTATTGTCGAACGAGCCGAAGAGATGAGTATAAGGAAAATCCATAAATACCTGATCAACTCTATCGTGTTTACAGTCTTAATCATCTGTTGTCAGGGAGGATGATTTCTTGCATCATTTGGGATGTTGATCCCGACATTTTTTTAATTCCAGTTGTGAATTATCCTGTCAGGTGGTATGGCCTATGCTGGGCTATCGGACTTCTTCTAAGCCAATATATAATGACTTTTATTTATAAAAAGGAGGACCGACCAGACTATGAGATGGAGACTATGTCTTTATACATTATAGCTGGAACAATAATCGGGGCAAGACTTGGACATATTTTATTCTATGAGCCGCTGCATTACTGGCAAAATCCATTAAAGATAATCGCAATATGGGAAGGAGGACTTGCAAGCCACGGAGGTACAATTGGAATATTAATTGCGGCATATCTATTCGCCCGTAAAACCAACGTAAGCTATTTGTGGATTCTTGATCGACTATGTATTGTTGCTGCGTTAACCGGCTGTTTTATAAGGGTGGGTAATCTAATGAATTCAGAAATGTCTGGATTACCAACTAGTCTACCCTGGGGGTTTATTTTTACACGAATCGATGAAATCCCCAGACATCCAGCTCAATTGTATGAGGCTATTCAGTACTTTTTCATTTTCCTGATATCATACGCGACGTGGATGCGGTTTCGAGACCGAATTAAAGATGGATTTCTTTTAGGATGGTTCCTGATAACCCTATTTGGTTTGAGATTTGTTGACGAATCTTTCAAAATCAATCAGGTAGAATTTGAAGACAGCTTAATTCTAAACATGGGACAGATTTTGAGTATACCCTTTATTCTGACGGGAATAGCCATTTTAATTCTTATTGCCAGAAAGAAAAAAGCTGTAGTAAACCAGGAAACAATTGTTGAAGATTTGGGACAGGTTAAGACGGAGTAACTAAGAACAAATCGGTGTGACCGAGAATTTGCGAAACATAGCCCATGGCTTTAGCCATGGGTAAAGAGTCATTTATAGATTAACACTAGCCAATGGCTTCAACCATTTACCTGTAATCATGAGATAAACCCTTGAAAGGGCTCCGCAAATAGCCCCACATTTATCCCACGACTGAAGTCGTGGGCTATAGTCTATTCTCGGTCAGCCTCTTTTCGCCGACCGTTTATGTGTTAAAAAAACATCGACCAGAGGCAACAATTGAATTTGCTTTATTTGACGATTCCTTTGGCTAATTTCAAGACTGAACGTGAACGCCATCGGCAAGAAGAATGAAAAAATCTGTTTTTGTTGTGCTGTTGTTTATTACCACGTATGTAGCATGCGGCCAGGTACAAGGTCGCCTGTCGGGCTGCGATGCACCTACGGGTACTTTTAGCTTCACAATCAGTAACAAGAGGGTCACGTTTTCGAATTCGGTCGTAGGTGCTACTTCCTGGAAATGGGATTTTGGTGACGGTAATACGTCCACATCAAAAGAGCCCACCAACATCTACGCCACTTACGGAAGATTTAACGTTTGCCTGACGGCGTTCGGTGATTGTGCGCAGTCACTATTTTGCACCACGATCATGCTGCCGCCACCGCCACAAGTGGTAACAGCAGTGGAAGAATTTTCTGAGAGTTCGATAAAGATTTTCCCCAATCCAGTCATAAATCAACTCATCGTTGCCTTCAGTGGTTTGTTGCCAGAGAATATTACCATTGTAAATCAATCAGGTAGTCCGTTG
>JANYDR010000115.1 GCA_025363495.1 Cyclobacteriaceae bacterium
GCTATGAGGCAGATAATCAGCAGGACGGTGTAGGAAAATTCTAGCTCAAACATGGGTTTCGATCAGGTAACCGGACTAACAGGAATGCCTGAAAATCCATAGTGGCGGCTAAGGTAAGGCGACTTCCCATGCCTCGTGTTATGCCAATGTTAAAAATTTTTAGACGGCAATATTGACCTTTATTTGTAATCTGCTGGATCTTAAAGCAATACAAAAAAACCTGAGTAATTGGACTTTATTAGAAGTAAAAACGAGGATATAATGGCCACTTCGTATTTTTGAAGTCTTGAAAATCGAATCATTAACAGGTGAAATTCATTTGCTTCCCGAGAAGGCCCTCTTTCTACAGAATGAGAGGGTACTCATCGTGGCTGACCTTCACTTCGGCAAAATCAATCACTTCCGTCAGGCGGGATTACCAGTGCCAAAATCGGCTAATCAGAAAAATGCAGAAACGCTGATCGATTTGATCAACTTTTGGAAGCCCGACAGAACTATATTTCTGGGAGACCTCTTTCACAGCCATTACAATGAGGAATGGGAAGTGGTTGGCCAGATCGTACACAATTTTCCTGCCTGCAGCTTTGAATTGATAATTGGTAATCACGATATCATGAGTGAGCAACAGTATCGGCGAAAAGGAATTAAAGTAATTGAACACGACTTGATTGGTCATTGGTTATTGACACATGAACCGATGGAACGTTCCGAGATTCCTTCAGGTAAAGTCAATATGGCTGGTCATTTACATCCCGGTGCCCATCTGGAAGGCAAAGGACGACAGTCAATAACGCTTCCTTGTTTTTGGTCTTCTAAAAATCAGCTTATACTTCCGGCGTTCGGATCATTTACAGGGCTTTATCCAATACGACCCGAAGAGAATGACAATGTTTATATCATTCTTGAAAATAACGTGATTGAAGTCACCCTCGATCCTGGAAGGACACCGCATTCAAGAACAACACGATGAGGAAAATCATTTTTATTTTATTATTTACGTCATTCGAAAGCCTGTATGCTCAGGATACGCTGAAGATGTCCCTTCTTTTTACCGGCGACATCATGCAGCATGAGTCCCAGATTTCAGCGGCTTTCAACCCCGACTCCAATCGTTATGATTACAAACCTTGCTTTCAGTTTGTTAAACCAATCTTATCTGCTCCCGACCTCACCATTGGTAATCTTGAGCTGACACTTGCCGGACCTCCTTATAAAGGCTATCCGCAATTCAGTGCTCCCGATGAGTTACTAGAAGCATTGAAAGATGCCGGCTATGATGTATTGGTTACGGCCAACAATCATTGTGTTGACCGGGGCAAAAAAGGATTGGAACGTACGATCGATTTACTGGATAATGCTAAATTTCTTCACACAGGAACATTCAAAGACACAGTTGATTATTTAAATGACTATCCTTTGATTGTAGAGGCTAAGGGATTTCGCTTCTCATTGCTTGACTACACATACGGGACTAATGGGCTTGCTGTTCAAATACCAAACATTGTTAATCGTATTGACACGATACGTATTCGTAAAGATTTGCAAAAAGCCAAAGGTCAGCATACTGATGCAATTATCGTCTTCATGCATTGGGGACAGGAGTATCAAAGCTTACCAAATGTCTGGCAGAAGCAGGTTGCTGATTTTTGTCTCAAACATGGTGCAAAAATTGTGATTGGCGCGCATCCTCATGTATTGCAGCCGATGGAATGGAGAAAGGAACAAGATCAACTCATTGCCTATTCACTCGGAAACTTTGTCTCAGGACAACGTGAACGATACAGAAATGGTGGAGCGATGGTTCATATTGATCTGGAGAAGATTATCCTGCGAGACAGTGCTTCAACAGTAAAGATGAAAAACGTATCCTATTCACTGGTATCTGTTTACCGTGCTTCTAATGTTAAACGAACGTACTATATCCTTCCTGTACAGCAATTCGAGAATGATTCCACTTTCGTGAATGGGAGCGGAGCGTTGGAAATGATCAGGGAATTTGGAAGAGATTCGAGAGGTCTTTATAAAAAGGAGAATAAGAATGTTAATGAAAGGGTGAGGGAGTGAAGGATTTTTTTTTGAAACTTGAAACTTGA
>JANYDR010000130.1 GCA_025363495.1 Cyclobacteriaceae bacterium
AAAAATGGGAACCTGAACTTTCAGTGATCCTGAATGAGGGCACACTCTCCGATCGGATCATTAAGTCTATGAATGGAAATTATAAAATGGATTCCATAAAGGAAACATATCGGCATTTATCTGATTGCCTGGCGCAGAATAAGATGTTTATAGTATGATTCTGAAATCGAATTGGCTACAAAGAAATAAAGAAACTAGGGGTTTAGTTATTTTAACCTATCTTATTTCTTTAACCTAATGGTCAAAGTGTCTTCCTTAACAACGCCTTTGAATATGAGCCTTTCAGGGTTTGAATAGTCCGCCTTCAGCGTATCATATCTTGTCTATTCATCGAAAAGCAATGAAATTACCTTCGCATCCTCGTCAAGTTTATAATAATAATTCTCTCTACGCTTATAACCATTGCACTCAAGAGTTGCTTGCACAGGATATTCAAAGTAAATTTTCGTTAGCACTGAATCCTTTAAATCAGTCTCAACGTCGACATTGTTCTTATTTATGGTTTCTACCTCATAGACTCCTTTAAAGTTCGAATTAAATTGGAAATGTTTTTTCAACAAGTAAATTGTTAAAAAAAAATGTAACACAATGGTCATTATCCGGATAGCATTGACTAAAAAAATTCCAGAAACAGTTTTATCCAGCTTTTGCCCTATAGTCGGAAAGAAAAGCTTTAATAATTCATTATAATTTAATAGCATCAGAAAAAGAAGGCTGATCGTGTAGATCAAAGAATTTAAAAAAGCGCCCAACGCTATTTCATAGAAAATATTAATAAGCACAATGTTTATCATTACGGGCAGCAAGATAAAAGTACCAAGCAACCGCGTGCTGTTAAAAAGCAATAGAGCGGATCCAATAAGTTGAGTGAGGCCAATTATCACTGCAAATGCGTAAGAATATCCGAAATAATGCCACGTCAGCGCAAATCCATTTTGCGCGCCAAGCGGAATATCCTTAATACTTTCAGAAACCACAAATTGGGTCTTCAATATTTTGGCAAAGCCATATACCGAAATAGAATAGGCCAGGGAATATTGAATTACCCGCTGAAGAGAATTGTATATTTTATTTGAAGTCTCATCTGTTATTCTTTTTATATTCTCAAGATAAACTGCCACTAAAAATCCCAGCAAAATGCCACCTCCATAAATATAATAGTGACTTCCCTCAGCAATCGTCTTCATTTCATAAGACGAAAAGAAGGTAAAAAGCATGAATACCAAATCAGTGATCGATAAAAATGCGATCGGCTAGGCAAGGTATTTCATTTCGTTTATTGTTTAGTAAACTCAGTTCTTATTTCGGAAAACCGAACACTATCTACCGTTTTTTAGTCCCTTGATCTTGTAAGACACACCTTTTTGAGTTGAGAATTTAGTCATGTAGCCTTGACTTATCTTTTTAGATCTTACAGAGATACCCTCTACTATTACGGGAAAATTAGTCCTTACACTACACACTCCACCCAACAATGATC
This sequence comes from Cyclobacteriaceae bacterium, assembly GCA_025363495.1. Classification (GTDB taxonomy): domain Bacteria; phylum Bacteroidota; class Bacteroidia; order Cytophagales; family Cyclobacteriaceae; genus ELB16-189. Next base: position 1,481 of record JANYDR010000130.1, read on the forward strand.
TGATAGAAGCACCAGTAAGACGATTATTATTCCATTCAATGGATACTTCAAATCCGCCTCTTGCTTTCAAACCTTTTACACTTCCTTTTTTCCACACATCAGGAAGTGCAGGCAATAAATATAGCTCTGCTAAATGACTCTGTAACAGCATTTCTGTTATTCCTGAGGCGCCTCCAAAATTTCCATCAATCTGAAAAGGAGGATGAGCATCGAACAAGTTAGGATAAGTGCCACCGGCATTGGAGTAATCAGTACTCTCATCATCCGACAATTTTAATTGCTCCCGTATTAATTTATGAGCATGATTTCCATCAAGAAGCCGGGCCCATACATTTATTTTCCATCCTTTGCTCCATCCCGTTCCGCCATCGCCGCGAAGTTCCAGGGTTTTTCTGGCCGCTTGCGCAAATTCGGGAGTTGTTAAAGGAGAAATCTGTTTACCAGGAAACAATCCAAAAAGATGAGAGATGTGCCTGTGATGTGGGTCAGCTTCATCAAAATCTTTTGACCATTCTTGTAAATTGCCTTTCTTGCCAACTTGCAACGGAAAAAGCCGGGCTCGTTTATCTATCAATAACTTTCTGAAGTCTCCATCTGCATTTAATTTTTCAGAAGCATCTATAACATTGGAAAACAAATCCCAGATAATAGACATATCCATCGTGGTCGCGACAGACACCGTTCCTTTTATTCCTTTATCAGTAATGAATACATTTTCAGGCGAAGAGGACGGAGAGGTTACCAGCTTTCCATTTTTATCTTCGATGAGCCAGTCCACACAAAAGATAGCAGCCTCCTTCATTATCGGGTATGCTGTCTTCTTTAAGTACTCAACATCTCCGGTAAACTGATAGTGCTCCCACAAATGCTGACAAAGCCAGGCACCACCCATCGGCCAATTCGCCCACATCGGACTTCCACTGACAGGATTGGAGGTTGCCCACAGGTCCGTGTTGTGATGAGCGACCCATCCACGAGCATTATAAAAATTCTTTGCTGTCTTCTTTCCGGTAAGGGCCAGATTCTGAATTAGGTCGATCAGCGGTGAATGCAACTCAGATAAGTTACAGGATTCCACCATCCAGTAATTCATTTCAGTGTTAATGTTGATGGTATAATTTGAACTCCATGGAGGCCGGACATGGTGGTTCCATATACCCTGAAGGTTGGCCGCCATACCACCAGGTCGTGATGCTGAAATCAGCAAGTAGCGGCCAAATTGAAAGTAGAGAGCTTCAAGTCCCGTGTCTTCTGCTCCTTCTGTATATTTTTTTAATCGCTCCTTCATTGGCAGATTCACTGGAGCATTATCATTTAATGTCAGGCTCACTCTATTGAAATATTGCTGGTAATCCGCAACGTGGGCATTTTTTATGGTCTCGTGATTTTTAATAGAAGCATCTTTCAAATATTTCTCTGCCTGCAAACTTTCATTTACTCCATCCTTATCGGGACATCTGTCAAATCCATTGAAGCTCGTTGCAGCGGAAAGAATAAGTACCGCCTCAGAAGCATCAGTCACCTGAATACCAGATTCATTTGTAATGACCTTTCCATCCGTGCTCGCAACACGGACCCGCAGCTCAAATCTCATACCCCGGCAGCCTGATGGGTCATTGTAAATCACTGGTAGTTCCATGGTTTCAAGATAACTTGGATCTGTGTGCGATGGGGCTATTCCCTTCATCGCGATTTCATTCTGACCGATAACAACATTATTAAAGACGAGAGAACTTTTAGTTTGAGCGCTGAAATTCAATGCTCCTTTCTGACTTGATGTAAGACGAATGATCATGACCTGATCAACCGCTGAAACGAACTGCTCGCGTTCGTATTCTATTCCATTGATTTTAAAACGGGTAGTGGCAACGGCTTTTGAAATATCAAGATCACGATAGTAATCAGTGGCAGGCGTTGTGAAGGGAAATTTCAGGACCAGGTCACCAAGCGGTTCATAGGATTCAGTAAACAATCCCTGCATCTTTTTGGCAAGCGCCTCCGCTTCCTGATAGTTTTCTTCTTCCAGTGCCTTTCTCACTTTTGGAAGAAAATCAGGAGCGGCAGGATTAGGGTTGGTGTTTACCGGTCCTCCGGACCAAAGCGTAGCTTCATTCAATTGAATGAGTTCCTCCGAAACGCCACCAAATACCATCGCCCCAATTCTACCATTACCGATGGGAAGAGCTTCATTCCAATTAGCAGCAGGTTGGCTATACCAAAGTTTCAGATCGGATTGTGAAAATCCAATACTAAAACTACATGTAAGACATAGAATCGTGACAGTTATTTCGCAAATGAATTTCATGACCTTGACTAATATCAAATTGACGATCTAATTAAAAGTAACTTAATCAAAAACAATCGTTTCACCCAACATCTGAGTCACATTGTAAATATTGCTTTATATTTAGTGTCTTATGGAAAATCCGATATTGCTCTCATAGTATAATATAACGATGCTCTCTTATGTTTTTGACAAAACCAAAGCTTAGTTTTCAAAATATCATTAATATGAACGTCGGCTTCTTCGGCATTCAGTATAGTTTTGGTCTGCAGCAAAGCGCTGTAAATCCCATTTATGATTTTTTAGGTGCAAGCCCAGATCAATTGCCTATCTTAAATCTGGCTGGTCCTATTACCGGACTGTTCATTCAACCGCTTATAGGAGCAATGAGTGACAAGACATGGCATCCGCGTTGGGGTCGCCGCAAACCGTACTTTTTTATCGGCGCCTTACTGTGCAGCATTACATTATTCTTCTTTCCATTTAGCAGTAGTCTGTGGATGGCCGCCGGCTTGTTGTGGATACTGGATGTTGGGAATAATACTGCCATGGAACCTTATCGCGCTTTTATTGCTGATAAGTTACCAGCCAGTCAACATGCTACTGGTTTCCTATCGCAGAGTTTTTTCACTGGTCTCGGGATCACGTTGGCTAACTTGTCGTTATTTGTATTTCAAAAGTATCTTCCACAAGGCAACGGACAAATACCCACGTGGGTGTACGGTTCATTTTTTCTTGGATCAGTATGTTCGATCACTTCTGTTTTATGGTCTATCAGATCAACACCAGAAATTCCACCCACAGAAGAAGAGTTAGCCGTTCTTCGTGCTGGCAAGAAAGGAATTGCAGAACCGTTTATAGAAATTTTTCACGCTATAAAAGAAATGCCAAAAGTAATGTGGCAATTGGCGCTGGTGTATTTATTTCAGTGGTACGCCTTGTTTTGTTATTGGCAAAATGTGTCCAAAAGTATCGCACAATCAGTATGGCATACGTCCATATCAGCCAATCGCGAATTATATCAGGAGGCTGTTGGCTGGACAGGTCTGGTAAATGGATGGTATAATATAGCGACTTTCTTATCAGCTTTTGGATTGGCATGGCTTGCCAATAAGTATAGTCCAAAACTTGTTCACGTCACTTGCCTCATATTGGCGGGAGTTGGTTTAATAATCTTTCCATACATCGAAAATAAATATCTGCTCTTTGCACCAATGACCGGCTTTGGAATTGCCTGGGCTAGTATAATGGGTATTCCTTTTCTGATGGTAATTGGTAAAATTCCAAAAGAGAAATATGGTGTGTACATGGGCATACACAATATGATAATAGTGATACCGATGTTAATCCAGACCATAACTTTTGGTTACATCTTAAAATATTTCTTAAATAATGATCCTGGTAATGCAATAACTTTTGCCGGTGCTTTTTTATTAATCGCCGCGCTGGCAACGACCTTGATAAAGTCAGCACCGATAACGAATGATGTAGTGGTGCCTCTGGGTGGCGGACATTAACTATAATCTCGAAGGGCAATGTCATTAAGTCAAGCCCTCCCCTTTTGCTTTTGCATTAAAAGTTTCACGCAAAAAGCGCTAAAGGAAGCAAAATGCGCAAAAAGCAAGGAAAGATATCGCTTTGCGATTCCTTTGCGACCTAACTTTGCGGACTTTGCGTGAAACTGACTAAGCACTTTCGTTAACTTAATGACATTGCCCGGAGGGATGATATGACTACAACATCCTGGGAACTCTTGCACAAAAACCCGGAGGGGTGACATAGATTGACGATCTAAAATCATCACACTTTCCGTAACCAAACAATTACCAACGGACCTTGGAAGCTTAGTACCTTTCACCATGCACCGCATCAAAGCTTGGGTACGAGCATTCTTTGGCTTCTCTCGCGGGGAGACCAATGCATTTCTTATCCTATTACCGCTGATGATGATTATTCTTTTCTCAGAGCCAATCTATAGGCACTGGCAAGAGGGTAATATTCCCGATCACTCAAAAGATGAGCAATCAATGGATAGCCTGATTGCAACACTCTCGTACGTTAAAGACGATAGCATCTCCGCGAAGGAAAAAATCAAACCTACTGAAGTGCAATTCTTTTCTTTTGATCCCAATACTCTGCCAGAAGAGAAATTCAAACAGTTAGGTCTCTCCTCTTTCCTTGCCAGTCGCATTGTTCGTTATCGTGAAAAAGGCGGCACTTTTAGAAAAGCGGAAGACGTTGGAAAAATATATGACATGGATTCAACCTGGTTTAAAAAGGCCAGGCCGTGGATCACCATCACATCTTCTACAACGACTCAACCTCTTCGAATTGTAGTAAAGAAGTCAACAGTAATTGAAATAATAGACATTAATACGGCCGACTCAATTCAGCTTATGAAGATCTATGGGATTGGACCCGCTTTATCAAAACGTATCCGAACCTTCCGTGACCGACTCGGTGGTTTTATTTCAATGGATCAGTTAAAAGAAGTGTATGGACTTGATACGATGATAGTAAAAGAACTCAGAAAAAGATTCTTTATTGCAGAAAACTTCATTCCCCAAAGAATAAATATCAACGTCGCTAAGCCTGAAGACGTCAAACATCCCTACATTAAATGGAAAGAAGTGCAGGCAATTGTTGCTTACCGCAAACAACATGGAGATTTAAAATCTATTGATCAACTTACCGAAATCAAAATACTAAGTCATGAATGGATAGAGAAAGTAACGCCTTATCTGACAATTGAATGAAGATCTGAACGGTAAAACAAAGAGTGCAATACGTTAACATTGGCTTACTCAACTCTCTTTGTGACTTTGTGGTAAAAATACCAGGATGCTTAAAATCAACTCAAGCTGCTACCTCCATCTTCTGGTTCGTAGGTCCTGAGACAGTACCCGTTAATTCAGTCTGTAACGTCTCTGAATGTTGGCTAAGGTCAAGCCCCAATCTCTCTTCATCAGGTGAAACTCTCAAGCGGGTCATAAGACCAGTGATCTTAAAAATGATAAACGAACCAATAAATGTAAATGCTCCTACAATAAACAGTGCATAAATATGATACTTGAATGTCTGAAACTCACCATAAACCAGGCCCACATCCTTTGCGAAAACTCCTGTTAGGATCATACCAACGATACCACCCACACCGTGGCAAGGAAATACATCGAGTGTATCATCCAATGATGTGCGTTGTTTATAATATACAGCAAGGTTGCTGATAATCGCTGCGGCAAATCCAATAAAAATACTCTGACCCAAATTAACAAAGCCGGCAGCGGGCGTGATGGCAACCAATCCCACCACGGCACCAATGCATGCTCCCATGGCAGAAATCTTTCTTCCGACTAGCGCATCAAATAATACCCACGTCATCATAGCCGATGCGGAAGCAAAGCATGTTGTGGCAAATGCCTGGACAGCCTGCCCATTGGCCGCCAATGCAGAACCCGCATTGAATCCAAACCAACCAAACCAAAGCATACCAGTTCCAAGAATTATAAAAGGAATATTAGCCGGCTGATGATTGTTGTGTTGTCTTTTTCCAAGAATGAAAGCACCTGCCAATGCTGCGAATCCTGCAGACATATGCACTACTGTTCCACCTGCAAAATCCAACACTCCCCACTGACGAAGAAATCCATCAGGATGCCACGTCCAATGTGCCAGCGGGCAATAAATCAATAATGAGAACAAGCACATGAAAATAAGATAGGAAGTGAACTTCACGCGTTCCGCAAAACTTCCCGTGATTAATGCTGGTGTAATGATGGCAAACTTCAGTTGAAATAATGCGAAGAGTAAAAAGGGAAATGTTGGTGCAAAAGCTGGATTAGGACTTAATCCTACATTTCTAAAAGCAAAATAAGTTGTGGGATTTCCAATCAACCCATGCCAGCTTTCGCCGAAAGCAAGGCTAAATCCTACGAGGTACCATAACAGGCTTATTACACCAAGAGCTATAAAGCTTTGAAGCATTGTTGAAATCACATTCTTTACACTCACCATGCCTCCATAAAAAAATGAAAGGCCAGGGGTCATGAAAAGTACAAAGGCCGTTGCCACTATCATCCAGGCCGTATCTGCCTTATCAATTGAATCAACGGCAGCGGTTTCAGGATTTCCTCCCGTAAATAATACAAGCAGTTGCAAGGCTGCTAATACTACAAAAATTATAATCCATCGGGTCTTGGGTCTGCTCATAGCCGTTCAAGAGAAATATTTGCATGAATTTCGGCACAATAGGTTAAAAAATAACCCTGTTTGAGGAAAATTTTATCGAATTCGTTTGAAGTGGCTAAAATAGGGTCTTAACAATAACCACGAAGACGCAATGACACAAAGAAGACACTAAAACCTGGCCATATCATTGTGCCTTCTCTGAGTCTTCGTGATTTCGTGGCCAAATCGGCTATTAAAGCTTTAGTTTCATCAGCCAATCATTTTGCGGATCAGGGCCCATCCAAAAAGTGTGATTTGAAAAATACTCAAAGCCGATTTTCTTATAAAATTCCTGTGCCTTGAAGTTGCGTTCCCATACTCCAAGCCAGAGCCACTCAAATTTTTTATCCCTGGAATGATCAATGGCTTTTTGCATGAGCTGAAAGCCTATTTTCTTTCCCTGAAAATTCTTTGTCACATATAATCGTTGTAATTCAATGGCATTCTTTCCAAGGTGTTCCTCTGCTTCGTTGGTAACCCGCAATCTTAAAAAACCAGCTGCCTCTCTTTCTTCCCACGCTATGTAATAGATGGATTTAGGCTCATAAAACTCGCGTTCAAATTTTATGGGCTCGTATGCTTCCTGAAGATAAGCCTCCATATCCTCAGGCTTATTATCTGCACCAAATGTATCAACCTGAGTTTCGATGGAAATACGGCGCAAGGTTGGAATATCTACAGGAACGGCGGGTATAATCTCAATCATAGTCTAAGAATTCATCCTTTGCTAAGGATTCCAATATCCGTTACCGTAAAAACTATATTTTATAACTTATTGCTATACCTTATTTCTACCCAATGCATTTAACCGCAGAGAGCGCTAAGTGAACTCGCAAAGGGCGCTGAGCTTTTTTTTGCCGTAAGAACGCCGAGGCTGCCTGCGGCAGTTGTAAAGTATCATTTTTTCTCCTCAAAATTCTGGAACGTGTAAAGTACTCCCAGTGACAGTGCCTGACTGTACTGAGCGCTGGCGTCCTGATCGTAATCGTAAAGGAAAATACCTCCGATACTCACGTTAATGTATTTATTGACTTTGGCTACGAGGTTAAGATCTACACGATGGTCAACTTTCTTAGCCTCCAGTGTTTGATAGTTGGCAAACATAACATAGCGCCATTTTAGATTGATGTTCTTGGCAATGTCTTTATTAAACTCGGCCAGCATCTGAAAAGCATACCACTCAAAACGTGTGGAGTGACCTACTTCGACACCGTATGGTTTAATTGAATCGACCGCCGCATAACGTCCGTCATTTTTGCCAAGGATTGTAACACGGGGAGCCAATGGAGAGAACCGCACTTTGAAGTAATCTGTTGGATGATATTCAGCACCGACTGTAGCCGTAATGAATGTGGGTGCAAACGCATCTGAAACTAACAATCCCTGTTCTACACCGGCAGCATCTTTCACATATTTATAGCCTTGCGCAAATTGAGATACCATGTTTGCGGCAACGAACAAATCCCAATCCCTGCTTGTTGCGTGACCGTATTTCGTATCCAGGAATATGCGGTCGACGGTCTTGCGATAACCCTGCCCACCATTATTGACCATTCCATACAATAAGTCTATCTCATTGTCCCAGGAAGCTTTATCTTTTTTATAGTTGGCTTTAAAATTTAAAAGGGCATTGAATCCAAATGAATTAACACCCCCCGCCTTCCAGTTAGACGAGAAAGCTGCCTGATTAAGATTGAGGCCTGCTCTGAATGCCTTCTTCCAATTTGACGTGGAGTCAACTTTAACAACCTGAGAAAATGACTCCGTTGCTGAGGCCGATGAAAGGAGCACAGCAATAGCTAACGAATAGACTAATCGTGAATTTATTTTCATTGAAAAAAGGTTTCTGCAGCAAAAATACAAACCCCGTTACCCTAATCAAATATTGTTCAATTTGATTTCGTCCAGGGCTAACTCGGTAAGTGGCTTGGTAATGAATTTAATCACGTAATTGTTGTTGACGATTCTGTCAATGTCACGTTTGTTATCGGAGCTTGATAAAATAATGACTTTGCATTTGGTACGCACTACTTCTTTGAATTTCTCAAATTCATACAAGAAAACAAAGCCGTCTACTACAGGCATGTTGATATCAAGGAATATAATATTTGGAAGATTTTCTGGAATATTTTGATTCTCAGTAAGGTAATCTAATGCACTTTTCCCGGAATTTTTTACCTCGACGCGCTTAGCGAATTTAGTAATTTCAACTATTCTTTTGCTTATAAAATTATCGGTGTCGTTATCATCCACCAACATCACCAGGTCAATTGTCCTCACAGCTGCGTCCATCTTCATTAGTTAAATCTTTCTACCTCAATATATTGAATGTCGCAAAATTATCTTTTTTATTCAGAAACAAAACCTAATAAAAAAATAATAGAAATATTGAAGTAAGGTATTGAGCTAAAATGTCAGAAAAACCCTACCGGGAACGCACTTTTAGCTTTTCACCAACAGAAAGCGTGAAATCTTTCTTTTCATTCCACTCCATCAATTCCTTAATAG
>JANYDR010000107.1 GCA_025363495.1 Cyclobacteriaceae bacterium
AAGGCCATGAGCATTGCCAGCATTATTAATCAATACATCTATGGAGGACCACTCATTGGGTAATGACTGTATCGCTTTGGTAACCTCTCCCCTGCTCCGCACTTCAAACGAAAGAGTAGTGACCTCTGTATCAATTGATAATTCTTTTTTCAATTGCTCTAACCTGTCCAGTCGTCTTCCGCAGATAATAAGCTTAAAATTATTTTTTGCCAGCAATCTAGCGGTTGCTTCTCCTATTCCGGAGGTAGCTCCTGTAATAAAAACGATTCGTTTTGAGCTCATTAGTGTGGAAAATCTTCTATGAATAAAAAGAGTGATTATTGGAAAATGAAATACACGGAAATAGTATTCGTGTTTAGTCGCTTCAATGGTGCGCTGTAAATACTTTGATCAGGACCCAGCATATTGGAGATGCCTTTGGAGAACCGTATCTCCTGAGAGAGTTTGAAAAGTGGAAAATAAAAGTCAAAACCAAGACCTGCATCCAGACTAAGGTTCATGTTTCGAATACTCAGATTGGCAGTTGTAGACTGTACATCATTTTTACCGGAAGCCTCGATGCCTGGTGTAAAACCTCCCACCATGTACATCCGGACATTACCCCTTCGCATCGACTTATACTTTATTAAAACAGGAAGCTCCACCATCGTAGTCTCCACCAATTGCTGCTTCGTGGTGTTGTTGGTATAATAGTACGTCAGCTTGTGATTATAGAAACCCGCTTTCGGCATTATGCGCAGATCAAGGAATTCATTCAGTCGCATGTTGACTAAAAATCCCAAAGAAAATCCTGCAGAAAAAGAACCCTGCACAGAGTGGACGGTATCAAACTTCTGAGTAACAAACTGATCGGAATATTTTACCTGATAGGCCGACGTATGGATACCGATCATAAACCCATAGGATATCTTACGTCTGTCAAATTCCGGATTATTACGCTGAGCCCATTTAAAATGCTGACCATAGGATAGTCCTGATGTTAGTAACAACAGTACCGTTATTTGGTAGCCCAGTAGAGCGAACTTATTCCGAAGGTGAGTGGATTGCATTGCGGATTTTTGTATCCTATTGCGGAAAGAATCTTTATGAAATCTTTTCCATCTGGAAAAGCCTGTACGGACTCGGGAAGATAGCGATACGCTGCCTGATCACGCGAAACCCAACGGCCAATCAACGGCAAGATGGTTGTAAAATAAACGCTGTACAACTGCTTCATCGGGAATTTTGTCGGCCGGGAGAATTCCAGCACTACCACCTTGCCACCGGGCTTAACCACCCTCAACATCTCGGTAAGCCCGCGCTCCAGATCTTCAAAATTCCGTACTCCAAATGCAACGATCACGGCATCAAAAAAATTATCCTCAAAGGGAAGATTTTCTGAATCACCCAAACGGAGTTCAATTATGTTATCAATTTTCTTTTCACGCATTTTTTGCCGCCCGACCTCCAGCATTCCCTCAGAAATATCCACACCAATTACTGTTGAGGGTTTCAGGCTCAATGCTTCAATCGAAAAATCGCCCGTGCCAGTCGCTACGTCCAGAATGATTTTCGGCTGAACGTCCTCAAGGAGTGAAATGGCCTTTTTCCTCCACAAAATATCTATACCCAGGCTTAAAAAATGATTAAGGAAATCATACCGTCCACTGATGCTGTCAAACATCCGGGCCACCTGCTGCTTCTTTGCCGACGAATCCTCTTTATAGGGTACTACCACGCTCATAAAATTAAAAAATCTTTCCGTTGATTATAATAAATAACACCATGGTAACAACGATCCATGGTCATGGTTATGAATTAGAAAGCGATTTACCACTTTAATTGCTAATAACCCCGAATCTTAGGGTCAAGGCCTATTTAGGGTCAGGTTATTAAGACTGGATACTAAACTCATTCTTATTGGTACTTTTGCGCCTCACGCTATGATCATCCATTCTGCAGAATTTATAATGAGCAATACTGACCCAGGCAAAAGCCCTGCGTCAGCAAAGCATGAGTTTGCCTTTATCGGGCGCTCCAATGTCGGAAAGTCGTCTCTTATAAACATGCTGGTTGCCCGTAAGGGGCTGGCAAATACTTCCTCGACTCCTGGCAAGACCCAGACAATAAATCATTTTTTTATAAACGAAAAATGGTACCTGGTCGATTTACCGGGCTATGGTTACGCCAGCATTTCCAAAAGCAAACACGAGTCCTGGGGTCCAATGATTGAAACTTATCTTAAGAAACGCACCAATCTTACAACAACTTTTGTACTTCTGGATCCACGCCATGATCCACAGAAAATAGATATTGAATTTATCCAGTGGATGGGTGATCAAGGTCTCCCCTTCTCGTTGGTTTTCACAAAAACCGACAAGATGAAAAGAGATCAATTGACGGCTTCAAGGAAGAAATGGGAAAGCACATTGACAGAAACCTGGGAAGAACTTCCTCCCATTTTTATGACTTCTGCAGAAAAGCGGGAAGGAAGAGATGAGCTGTTGGGCTATATCAGTTCGCTTTTAAAATTGGATGTGAGTCATTAGGGCGAATACATTTCCCACAGATCTCGCAGATCAATCAAACGCAGATTCTTTTGGAACTCTTAGAATTTCGCAAAAATCTGCGAGTTAAATCTGTGGGATCTGTGGGAAAGGCTTTCAGTTTACTCTGATTAAATTCCTATTTTTGCCCCTTCTTCATGGAGAAGGTTGAATATTTAAAGAAAACATAAATAGTCGTTTCATGGAATTGAAAGATTTGGCGAGTGTGTCGGGGAAAGGTGGCTTATACAAAATTTTAAAACCCGGAAACACCGGAGTGTTGCTGGAATCACTGGATGAAGCCAAAACAAAAATAGTAGCAACTGCAAGCAACAGGCTTTCTCTTTTGGAAGAAATCTCTATTTACACCCGTACTAAAGAAGGTACCACTCCGCTGGAGACAGTTCTTAGAAAGATTAAAAAAGATTTCAATAGTGATCCTGGTGTCGATGTTAACTCTGATCCATCGGAGTTAAAGGCCTTCATGAAAGCTATTCTACCCGAGTATGATGAGGACAGAGTTTACGTCTCTGATATAAAGAAACTGGTGAAGTGGTATTCCATTATTCTCCAATACGCACCAGAGATTCTGGAAGAAGTTAAAACAGAGGAAAAGAAAGTTGAATAACTATTGTTAATATTCACCTCTCAACTTTATCATTCAAAGCTTTCAGCCTTTTCCACCATTCTTTTCGAACCAACGTAGAAGGGTGTCCTTTGATGAAGTGTCCTGGGTTCGATATCGAGAATTCTATTTTTTCCATTTGTCGCACTTCCTCCTGCCTGTTCAGCAATAAATGCAAGAGAATTACACTCATACATAAGCCGAAGTTTTCCCGTTGGGTCTTTGTTGGTAGCGGGGTAAATATAGATTCCTCCCTTTAACATATTCCGATGAAAGTCTGCCACTAATGAACCGATATAGCGTGCAGTAAAGTTTTTTTCTTTACAATAGCTTATATAGTTCTTCATGCCAGTCGAGAAGGAATTATAAGGTCCTTCGTTGACAGAAAATATCTTTCCATCCTCCGGCATTTTAAGATCAGGATAAGACAAGAAATATTCGCCCAGTGATGGCTCGTATGTAAAGCCATTTACTCCATGACCAGTTGTGTACACCAACATCGTTGAAGATCCATATAGAATATAACCAGCCGCTACCTGCTCACTTCCTTTTTGCAAAATGTCAATGTCCTTGATGGGAGTTCCTTCTGGACTCTTCCGGCGATAAACGGAGAAAATAGTGCCAATAGAAACATTCACATCGATATTGGATGATCCATCCAAAGGATCGATGGCTATAACATATTTACCTTCGTTGTTCAAATCAACAAACGATTCAGTCTCTTCTGAGATCAGCGCACAAACCTCCCCTCCTTTTGATAATGCGCGGGTAAACCGGATGTTTGCAAGAACATCGAGCTTTTGCTGCTGGTCTCCTGCTGAATTTTGTGAACCCAAAGCACCCATAATATCGATGAGCCCTGCTTTGTTCACTTCGCGGTTTACCACTTTCGAAGCCAAAGCGATATCCCGTAATAGCTGCGACAATTCTCCACTGGCATATTGAAATTGCTCCTGATTATTCTTTATAAACCTGTCCAGGGCTATTCCAATGGAGTGAGCTATTCGGGACTGTTCCATAAAATGATCAATTCATAGTCTATCAAACTCAAAGGTACAGCGCAATCGATTGAATACAATTAAAAAGGCACAAAATATCCATGAGAGAATATGCCAAACATCGTCAGGAATCACGGATATTTCAGGTTGGAAGGAAAGCAATCAATAACTAATGCAAGTATTCAAATTTGGGGGGGCATCTATTCGTCATGCTGCCGGTGTTAAGCAAGTTGCGGACATAATTAAAAGTCATCAAAAAGAAAAAATTCTTGTCATCGTTTCGGCAATGGGTAAGACCACCAATGCCCTGGAGAGAGTTGTAGAAAATTTTCAGCAAGGAAAAGACTTTCAAACAGAACTTGATTCAATTCGTAAGTATCATGGAGACATAATGCATGAGCTTTTTCACGAGTCAAGTGAAGTATGGAAAAAAGTGAAAGAAGCCTTCGCGCATACAACGATTCAACTCAGAGCCGGCGTAGGATATGATCAATTGTACGATCAGGTCGTATCGATGGGTGAAGTAATTTCATCCATTATTGTTTCAGAATATTTCATAACACAAGGCTTGGCCGCCGAATGGCTGGATGCAAGAAGCTATATCAAAACGGATAATACTTTCAGGGAAGGAAAAGTTGACTGGAGTCAGACAGAAAAAAATGTATCGGCCGTAAGACAAATCATTAATGAAAAAACCCTCATCACTCAGGGATTCATTGGTAGTTCCGATAAACTTACCGTTACTCTTGGCCGGGATGGATCTGATTACAGTGCAGCTATTTTCGCATCTTGCCTGGGCGCGACCTCCGTAACCATTTGGAAAGATGTTCCAGGAGTAATGAATGCCGATCCAAAGCGATTACCGGATGCAGTAGTCTTTGAAGAGCTGCCATTTAAAGAAGCCGCTGAAATGACTTACTATGGTGCGTCCGTCATTCATCCGAAAACGATAAAACCTCTTGCTAATAAAAATATTCCATTACTAGTAAAGAATTTTGATAACCCATCCCTTCCTGGAACTATCATCCACGAAACAAAAATTCACTCTCTTCCGCCACTGATTGTATTTAAAGATAACCAATGCCTTGTCTCTTGCAGGGTTACCGATTACACTTTTATTGATGAACAACAACTCAGCTTTATCTTCCAGGCGTTGTCAGAGCTTAATATTAAAATCAATGTCATGCAAAATTCAGCGATTTCTTTTTCCTTTTGCATTGACTTCCGGGAAGATAAAGTCGCGAAACTACTTGATCGAATAGCCAAACATTTCGAAGTATACTACAATACCGGGTTGACACTAATCACTGTAAAAAATTATGATGCAGTAACCTCTGAGAAATACCGCAAACTGCCAGGAGTGCTATTGGAACAATTATCCAGGAGTACGTTGCAGGTTTTGGTGAAAGGGTAATTTAGGAGCTGACCCTTGGTTGTCCAATAATGTTATCCTTTCCCGACTAGGCAAAATATTCATCCTACTTGGCGCTCTGAACTTCAATCAATCCCCGCACCGACCTGTCAAGGATTTCAAAAACTTCTTGAAAATCTTTTTCACTACCATGATACGGATCCGGAACATCGTCGCCAGGGTTAACTGAATCGAATGTCCGCATGAGCTTTATTTTATTTATATACGTATCGGCACCTGGCAAGCGAAGTATATTATTCAAATTGCTTTTATCCATCGGTAAGATCAAATCAAAATTCTCAAAATCTGTAATAGAGAATTGACGGCCTACATGATCTATAGACACTCCGTTTTTCAACGCATTCCTGATGGTACGGGGATCAGGAGTATCACCTATATGATAATTGGCCGTGCCACAGGAGGCGGTCTGAAAATTCGACTGTAAGTTCAT
>JANYDR010000274.1 GCA_025363495.1 Cyclobacteriaceae bacterium
TGGATAAAGGAGGAACGCAATCAGCCGAACAGATAAAACGCTTCGCAGCACGCATGAAAAAATTTGACATCATCCCTGAATATTCGTTTGTATTGGGATTTCCCGCTGAAACGCCTGAGAAAGTAATGGCCCAGATAAATCGGGATATTGAATTCATAAAAGAAATAAAAAGGATCAATCCAGACACAGAGATCATTATATATGTCTATAGCCCGGTTGCGACGGAAGGTTCAGAAATGTATGAAGCGGTGAAAAAATCAGGCTTCAGGTTTCCGGAAAAACTGGAGGAATGGCTGGAGCCCGCCTGGCAAAATTTCGACTTGCGTAAAAACCCGTTAACTCCCTGGCTTACTTCTGAGATGGTTGACAAGATCCTGGGCTTCGAAACAGTGCTTAACGCCCGTTATCCAACTATATCTGACTTTAAGCTCACACCGGTTCAAAAGAAAGTAATGCGATGGTTATCCTCGCTCCGTTATAAAACTAATTTTTTTCATTTTCCATACGAACTAAAAGCACTTCAGAAATTCTGGCTCAAATACCGCCAGCCTGAGATTGAAGGATTTTACATAGACTAATGAATGTTCTTGTACGAAAAATTCTTTCGCCACTTCCTTTTTTGGTACGATGGTATCTTTCTAAAAAGCGGACATACCGCTATCAAAATATTTACATTGATGTGTTTCCTGGCGTTTTCCATCCGGGGCTTTTTTTCAGCACGAGCATTCTCATTGACTTTATATCAAGACAATCATTTAGTGGAGATTCCGTACTGGAAGTTGGCTCCGGTACTGGAATCATTTCTATAAAGGCAAGTAAAATGGGAGCTAAAGTAACTGCCGTCGATATCAGTTCACTGGCTATTGAAAACACTAAAGTCAATACAAAAAAAAATAATGCCGAAATTACGATTGTCCAATCTGATCTTTTTGAGAGGCTTACATCGTCATTTGATTGGATTTTTGTCAACCCACCCTACTATCCTAAAAAAGCTACAAAGGAGGAAGAATTTGCCTGGTACTGCGGCGAGCAGCACGAGTATTTTTCTAAATTCTTTAGCAAACTTTCATCTGTCGCGCACGACAAAAGTCAAATCATTATGGTTCTTTCAGAAGTATGCGATCTCAAAACAATCTTTAGAATTGCCTCGGACCATCACTTTGAGTTGGTAAAGATTTTAGAAAAGAAAGTCTGGCTTGACGGAAAAAATTACATCTTCCAGATCAAGACATTTCAATAACCCATCTCAAATCAGGCAGTAGCCAAAACAGGATCAGTTTTTTCTTCGCCAAGCTCCTTAAGCATATGAGCATGAGCGACAAGAGCGTCCCAAAAAGTCTCTTTCATTTTATAAGGAAGCCCGAATTCTTCCGCTGTCTTTTCAACAATGGCAGAAAGGTGACGGTAGTGAACATGGCAAATGTTAGGGAAAAGGTGATGCTCTACCTGGAAGTTGAGACCCCCAACATACCACGATAAAATCCGGTTGTTGTGTGCAAAATTTGTTGTGGTATGCAACTGATGAATGGCCCAGCTATTCTCAAGTGTTCCATTTATATCCGGCATTAAATAAGAAGTACCCTCCACCACGTGTGCAGGTTGAAATACAATTGCCAGAATAAAACCCGCTACAAAGTGCATTACTGCAAAACCCAGAAGAATTTGATACCAAGCAAATGGCAGCACCATAATCGGAATGACAAAAATATAAATGACATACACCACTTTTGTAAAAATTAGAATAGCCCATTCTGTAAGAATATCGGCTTTTTGTTTTTTTACAAGCCCTTCGTTTTGATAACGTACCAAACGAAAGAAATCCTTACCAACAACCCACACTATTGTCATGAGGGCATACAGAAACCATGCATACAAATGTTGAAAGCGATGAAATGATCTCCGGGGTGAATCCGGTGACATACGCAGTACACCCCTTGGACTGATATCTTCATCTACTTCATAAATATTTGTATAGGTGTGATGTAGAACGTTGTGCTGTATTTTCCAGTTAAAAGCATTTGCTCCAACTAAATTCAATGAGTAGCCCATCATTTCATTAATCCACGGTTTGCTGGAGTACGCACCATGATTTGCATCATGCATAACGGATAGACCAATACCCGCTATTCCCAGACCCATGATAACACACAGGAAAAGATAAACCCATAAAGTTGTAGCTACTCCGGTTAAACTTATTGCATAAGGCACAAAGAATAAAGACATCATGAAAATGGTTTTGATTACCATCTCAGCGTTAGCGTTGCGGCTTATGTTCTTCGTCTTGAAGTAATTATTAACACGCTGACTAAGTGTAGAATAAAATTCCGGTTGGTTGGTACCAAACTTAATGTTTTTGCTCATGCATTGATGGTTAGGATGCCCTTGGCGGGGAACCCCAAGCGTTAGGGTTAGGTTTTAGTTAACAATCTATATATATCTCAAATATACTTCTTTAGGTCTGAAAACGGTTGTTAAGATTTCAATAACACTCGATTTTTTTAAAAAATTGATGCCTTTTACGGCTGAATTCGAAGGTCTTCTTTAATTCCCTCAGATACATATGTCTTTATTCCGTCTGCCGATGAATAAATAAAAAAAACATCAAGTTCCGGATGATCTTTCAATACTTCGAGTCCTTTTATATGCCCCATTGACATAAAGGCGGTCGCCCAGGCATCCGCTGTAGAACAGTCAGCAGCAAAAACTGTTGCACTTAACAACTCATGTTGCACAGGAAACCCCGAAACAGGATCGATGGTATGCGAGTATTTCTTTCCATCAACTTCACGATAGTTAAAGTAATTTCCTGATGTTGTGAATCCTTTGTTTTTTAAAATAACATAGGCTTTGAATTTTTGTTCTATGTAATCGGAATTAGGGTCAAGAACACCGATTTCCCAAATGCGGTCATCTTTAATATTTTTTCCCAATGCTACTCCCTCGCCACCCAGTTCTATAAAGAAATTCTCCAGTAACTTTGATTTAAAAAAATCTGCAATCACATCGGCACCGTAACCTTGCCCTATTGCACTAAAGTCAATTTGAACACGCGGGTCATTCTTCCAAATACTATCGCTATTAAAATTGATTTTCTCAAATCCAACAAATTCTCTGGCAGCAAGAACCTCCGCAGTATCAGGACGGATCACTTTCTTTGGTCCAAATCCCCAGGCATTTACCAACGGCATTACGGTAGGGTCATAGGCACCCTGAGAGCCACTTACTACTTCTTGCGATTTCTTTAGTGGTGGAAAAAAATAGGGCAACTTAAAAACCAGGGAACGTCGCGCACGATTAAATCGCGAAATTTCGGAAGCTGTGTCGTACGTGTTAATTGACTTGTTAACAAGTTTCAATAATGAATCGACAGAACTTTGAAAATTCCTGTTTCGATCATCAAAATAAGTGATATGATAACTGGTACCCATGGTCTTTCCTTCCAGTTTGATAGGCTCATTGGAATTCTTACTCCTATAATACCAGACGATGCCGATCGCCAAAAGCAAGACAAGTGAGTACAAAGCATTCTTTACCCGTGAATTCATTCTGGCAAATTACTAGTAAATGACCAAGTACAAAAATGGGTCTCGTTTTCAAAGCTGCAACACGTTACCATCGATTATTTCATTAATTGGATGTGGCTAAATAGTTTAGTGAACCCAGAACTTAGAACTTTGAATGGCGGGTCCAGTAATGTAGTTTTGAATGACCGAATAATACGATGCGCGAAGATTATTTAAAACCTGACAACGGAAGTTTGAACGATGCGGAAAAAGACGTCGAGAGAGCTTTACGCCCACTAAGTTTTGGCGACTTCACGGGTCAGCAAAAGGTTGTAGATAATATCAAAGTATTCGTTCAGGCCGCAAAACAACGCGGCGAATCTTTAGACCACGTGTTGCTTCATGGTCCTCCCGGCCTTGGTAAAACCACACTTTCCTTTATCATTGCCAATGAACTCGGCAGCAATATTAAAATTACATCAGGGCCAGTACTTGACAAACCAGGTGATCTTGCCGGTCTTCTTACCAATCTTGAAACAAACGATGTTCTTTTTATTGATGAGATTCACCGCCTCAATCCTATTGTGGAGGAGTATCTCTATTCTGCCATGGAGGATTATCGTATTGATATTATGCTTGACAGTGGACCCAATGCGAGGTCTGTACAAATAAATTTAAATCCGTTTACACTGATTGGTGCAACGACCCGTGCCGGGTTGCTCACTTCACCTCTTCGCGCAAGATTTGGCATCACTGCACGACTGGAATACTACGATTCCACATTGCTTACTAAAATTGTACACCGTTCGGCTTCAATTCTTGCTACATCAATCAATGATGATGCAGCTTTTGAAATTGCCAGACGAAGCCGGGGGACTCCCCGTATTGCAAATAACTTGCTTCGTCGTACTCGCGATTTTGCTCAAATTAAAGGCGACGGCAATATCACAAAATCTATTTCCCAAATGGCGCTACAGGCACTTGATGTAGATGAGCACGGTTTGGATGATATGGATAATCGAATTCTTACTACCATCATAGAAAAATTTAAAGGTGGCCCGGTAGGACTCAGCACGATTGCCACAGCTGTTGGTGAAGAGGCAGAGACTATTGAAGAAATGTACGAGCCTTTCTTAATTCAGGAAGGATATTTGAAACGGACCGCAAGAGGAAGAGAAGCGACCGAATTGGCTTACAAACATTTGAAGATTGCCCCGCCGGCTTCCCGTGGGCCGGGATTGTTTGATTGATACACCTGGTATTGGTAATGAGTAACATTAGCACCAGTCAACGTACACAACTCATTAAATCCATTGCCCATGAGTTGGGATTCAGTTTCTGTGGTATTTCAAAAGCAGATTTTCTTGAAGAAGAAGCACCCAGGCTTGAGGAATGGCTACGCCGTGGTTATCAGGGAAAAATGGAATACCTCGAAAACCATTTCGATAAACGACTTGATCCACGTTTGCTTGTTCCCGAAGCTAAATCGGTAGTTAGTCTTCTGTATAATTATTATCCAAAAAAAGAATTGTCTGCGACTGAATCATCCTCAACGATAGATTCATTAGATAAATTAAAAGTTGCCCGCTTTGCCTTTGGAGAAGACTATCACTTTGTGGTGAAAGAGAAGCTGAAAGAATTTCTTGATCGCTTACGGGAATCGATTGGCGAAATTAATGGCCGAGCATTTGTTGACTCCGCTCCGGTAATGGAACGCGCCTGGGCAGCAAAAAGTGGTATTGGCTGGATTGGGAAAAATAGTTTGCTTCTCAATCGGTCAATGGGAAGCTTCTTTTTTCTTGCTGAACTTATACTTGATCTTGAACTTGAACCCGACGGTCCGATTAAAGACTATTGTGGCTCATGCTCTGCCTGCATGGACGCGTGCCCGACAGATGCAATAACGGAGCCTTATGCTGTGAATGGAAGCAAATGTATTTCCTATTTCACTATTGAATTAAAAGAGGAGATTCCGCAATCCGTAAAAGGAAAATTTGAAAACTGGATCTTTGGATGTGATATCTGTCAGGAGGTGTGTCCATGGAATCGTTTTGCACAACCTCATAACGAACCAAGGTTTCAACCCAAACCAGATTTAGAAAATATGTCCGTCTCCGATTGGAAAGAAATCACAGAAGAAGTTTTTAATCGTCTCTTTAAGGATTCTCCGGTGAAGCGAACTAAGTTTTCAGGATTGAAAAGGAATATTGATTTTGTTACTAAGCAAGGTCTTTAAGGTTACGCAGGTCTTCACAGAATTTATGTCTTAAAGTTCCCTGAAGATCTACGTGCGTTCAGTCAGCGGGAAATGCATTGACCTTCTATGCATTTGCAATAAAAAAGCCCCTTTCGGGGCTTCTGTTTTTCTTGTTTAGTCTTCTTTGTTTTACGCTACTACAAAACAACGATTTAAAATCGCCTGGTGGGCCCCGAAGTTAGCATAACACCAACTTCTAAGTTCCTGAACCTCTTCATTGATCAACATTTTGATCGCTTTTCGCAGCTCCTTCTCAAAGAGCCTTGCGTCAAAACTCACACGGGTGAGCACCTTTTTCGCATAATTAAGCATGGTCCAATAAAATTAAAGTACGTGGGCGTATCTGGGTACGCGATTTATAACGTTGAAAATTAACAAAAGCGTCTTTGAGTTAAAAGAAAAATTAAATTTGTCTCCGCAACTGTTTGCGCAACTCCTGTAACGATGAAATTTGGTTTAAAATTCGTTTTATTAACCTGCTTCTGCTTTCTGGGCTTCTCTATACGGGCACAAAATATCCAAATTCAGCTTGGGCCGGACGAAATTGGAGAGAATCAAGCCTGGACAATTTCTGTCAATGTCACGAATGAGCAACTTAAAACATACACCAATTTTCCGGACATAGACGGGCTTCGAAAACGTGGTACCAGCACGCAATCTCAGACCAGTATTGTAAATGGTCAGGTGAGTTCCTTGCAATCTGTTGTTATGACTTATGTGCCTACACGACAGGGAACATTCAACATTCCTGCATTTTCGATGAAAATTAATGATCAGGTAACTAACTCACCAGGTAAAAAAATAAAAGTAGGTCCCCCGATTCAAGTCCAGGCAAGAGACCCGTTTGGAAGGGATCCATTTGGTGATTTTTTTGGAGGAAGGGAAGAACCCGAATTCGTTGATATAAAAGAGGAAGCTCAGTTAACTCTTTCTACAAACAAAGATGAGGTTTACGTTGGCGAAGGGATCACAGCCACTTTGTCTTTTTTGGTTGCCGATAACAATCGCGCGCCGATGCAGTTCTTCGAATTAGGTCGCCAGCTTTCTGAAATTCTCAAGAAGCTTAAACCATCCAATTGCTGGGAAGAGAATTTCAACATTGAGAACATTGAAGGGGAGCCAATTAATATCAATGGAAAAGGATACACGCAATACAAGATCTATCAGGCTGCGTTCTATCCACTGAACAGCGAGCCTATTATATTTCCATCTGTAGGTTTGCAGATGATAAAATTTAAGGTCGCTAAGAATCCTTCATTCTTTGGACAAAACCGGCAGGAAGATTTTAAGACGTTTAACTCAAAAGTAAAAACGGTACGTGTCAAAGAATTACCTCCTCATCCTCTGCAAGGATCTGTAGCTGTTGGCAACTATCAATTAGATGAAAAGATTTCAACGCAACACCCGAAAGCTGGTCAAAGCATAGGATATGAATTCAACATATTTGGTGAGGGGAATATCTCTTCTGTTGAACGTCCAGAAATTCCAAAGGACAATAATTTTGATTTTTACGAACCCAACATTCAGCAAACAATTTCCCGCGAGAATGGACGGGTATCGGGAACAAAGTCATTCAAATATTTTTTGGTCCCGAAAGAGCCAGGAGAATTTGAAATGAATAAATATTTTCAATGGGTATTCTTCAATCCTGCTAAGAAAAAATATGATACCCTCCGCTCTCAGCTTGCTCTGACAGTTGATGGTGAAAGTCAGCGCAACCAAGCAATTCAAAGCACTGATTTAGGATCATTTTACGATCGGATTGACATTGCTGATAATAACCTCCGCTCAGCCGCCCATACCAATTGGATTAAAATAGGAATGAACTTGCTTATTATGCTGATGCTTGGGGCCTCCGTGTATCTGGTTTTTAGTTCCAGATCCAAGGCATAACTTTGAACCATGGGCAACTCTTACGGAACGGTATTTAAAATAAGCACCTTTGGCGAATCACACGGCCCAGCCATAGGCGTAGTCATTGATGGTTGCCCTGCAGGATTGGATATTGATGAGACCTTTATTCAAACTGAACTCACAAGAAGGAAACCAGGTCAATCAAAGATCACTACTCAGCGCAAAGAAGATGATACATTCAAAATTCTTTCAGGCGTATTTGAAGGTAAGGCTACCGGAGCACCAATCGCTATTGTAATCGAAAATCAGGATCAGCGAAGCAAAGATTATAGCCATCTTGAAAATACGTTTCGCCCTTCTCATGCTGACTACACTTATCAGGAGAAGTATGGTTTACGGGATCACCGTGGTGGTGGAAGAAGTTCTGCCCGTGAAACAGCAGCTCGCGTTGCAGCTACAAGCATTGGACAAAGC
>JANYDR010000198.1 GCA_025363495.1 Cyclobacteriaceae bacterium
GTTTCGGTGCCTCCAGCCTGGAATAAATGGAAGAAAAAAATATAGAATTTCAGTTCAAAGCCCGCTATTACAAAGCAGGAAAATTGGACGCTTCCACCAAACAGGTATGGATTGTCATTCATGGTTACGGTCAGCTTGGGCAATATTTTATCAAAAAATTCCAAAAACTCACAGAACAAAATATCTGCGTCATTGCGCCAGAAGGTCTTTCGCGTTTTTATTTATATGAATTGACAGAACAAGGAAGAACAGATAATAAAGTAGGTGCTACATGGATGACACGTGAAAATAGGTTGATGGATATTGATAATTATGTAAAATATCTAGACACAATTTATGAACACGAATTGTCGTCATTTAAAAATATCCCAATAACGATACTGGGTTTCTCTCAGGGCTGTGCCACCGTATGCCGTTGGGCAGCCCAGGGAAAATTAAAATTCGATAAACTTATTCTTTGGGCAGGGCTTTTCCCACCTGATATGGATTTTAAGGCAGGACATCACGCGTTGGTTTCAAAGAAAACATATATGGTTGTAGGTAATCAAGACCATTTTGTGACGCCGGAACGGATAAAAGATTTTGATGTGTTGGCGGAGAAGCTTGGGATTAAGCCGGAGAAGATTGTTTTTGAAGGGAAGCATGAGATTAATGAAGAGGTGTTGATGTGGTTGGTTTGATTAAGAGTCATGAATATATTTCGCCTATGATTGGAATTTCTCCTTCAAAAAGCCAATCCCATATCCACTAAGTTGCACAATTGTTGATGGAATACTCAACAGCGCTACTGATAAGGACTTCGTTATAAAAAGCCCATCTATAAAAATTCCCATCAGGTAAATCCCAAGCAATACCAATGATACAACTCCAAGTAATTTACTGAATAAAAAAATAAATGGGATCGAAATCAATCCGAGAAAGAAAACCGTCGGAAACCAATGAGTGAGCTTCACTTCTCCTTTATGGATCTTCCCAACCCAAACTCTTCCTCTGCCAAAACCCTGTACCTGCCGAAAGAACTCTCCAAGATTTGTCCTGCGTTTGTGATATACATATGCATCCGGTATTAATCCCACACGAAATCCTTCTTTCTTCATACGGATACTCAATTCAATATCTTCAGCAAGGCGGTCAAATTGAAATCCGCCGGTCTTCTGTACAACCGCACGACTAAGTCCCATATTGAAACTACGCGGCTGAAATCCCTCGCCCTTTCCACCTCTTATTCCTCCCGTTGTCAGCACGGACGACATTGTAAATGCCATCGCCTGTTGAAGCGAGGTGAATTTTTCATGACCGCGATCAGGACCACCCCAGGCATCAAGTAGTTGATCCGATAAAAATTTCTCCACTGATTCAAAATAAGTTGGCGGAAGAATACAGTCGGAATCAAATACAACAAAGTAATCGCCACGCGCTTGACGAAACCCAAAATTTCTGCTTGGACCCGGACCGGAGTTTTGCTTGTAGTAGCATGCCATATGAAGCTGCGACGAGTACTTCTCACATACATCCTTCGCCGCAGTCTTGTAAGTTGAGCCATCGTCAACCACAATCACTTCAAAATTCTGAAACGTCTGCTTTGTTAGACTCTCCAGAAGTTCATCCAATTCCTCGGTGCGGTTATACACTGGAATAACAACGGAGTATTTTGGATTAGAGGTCATGAGGTGACAAAAGTAATAAATGAACGGTGACTTCGGCGTGGTGCTTTACCGCTGAGACGCAAAGTCATTATCAATATCTCTGCGGTGCTTTGCGCCTCTGCACCTCTGCGGAAATCACACCTGTGACGAAGTCACCCCACCTCTTTCAATTTTGAAAAATATACCTGTACTTTAAGGATGTCATCCTGAAAATTCTATGAACTATCTTAAACTCTCCGCCTTTTTGATCTGTTTTTCTTTTGTTGCGTCCTCAGCCCAGCAGTGGAAAGTTGTGGAACCGGTAACCAAACCATTGAAACGCCTTGAGAACGCGGTGGGAACCGCCAATGGAAAAATTTATTTGGTTGGAGGACGAGGAATCAAGCCTGTGGAGGAATATAATCCAAAGAAAAATTCGTGGACAAGCCTGAACCCCTCACCTGTTGAAATGAATCATTTCCAGGCCGTCTCATACAAAAATGAAATCTACGTGCTTGGAGCATTCTCAGGATCGTATCCTCATGAAACACCTATTCCGAACATTTATATTTTTAATCCCAGGAAAAATGAATGGCGAAAGGGTTCTGAAATTCCAGAAGGCAGAAGACGCGGTGCTGCAGGTGCCTTCACACTCAATGATAAAATATATCTTGTCTGTGGCGAACAAGATGGACATTGGGATGGATACACAGCATGGTTTGATGAATATGATCCTTCCACTGATAAATGGAAAACACTAAGCGATGCGCCGCGACCAAGAGATCACGTATCGGTTGGGGTAGTCGATAACAAACTTTATCTCGCTGGAGGAAGG
>JANYDR010000203.1 GCA_025363495.1 Cyclobacteriaceae bacterium
GAGTGCCTGTATGATTTAATCGCCAGATATCATCCTCTTTGCGTGGCCCATCTGCGAACAACGGCCAGATCTTTTCGATATTCTCTTTCTTCACATATAATATCCCGGCTCCAAGTGGCACGCTTAACCATTTATGTAAACTCGATGCATAATAGTCGCAGCCAAGATCCGGTATTGAAAACTTTATGTGGGCAAAGGCATGTGCTCCATCAACCATTACCTGTACACCTTTACTATGCGCCATATCACATATCTTACGAACAGGCAAAATCTGCCCCGTAATATTCACCATGTGAGCAATCATCAGCAGTTTCGTTTTATCAGTGATTGCTTTTGAATACAGATCTACTATTTCTTCGTCAGATTGGGGATTATGCGGTAGTGAAATAATTTTATTAACGACACCGTGGCGTTTTTCAACCAGCCTGAACATGTCCAGCATTGCACCATAGTCTTGCTCCGCCATCACTGCTTCGTCACCGACTTTCCATTTCCAACCACCAATGATGGTATCAAGTGATTCAGTGGTATTACGGGTAATAATAAGTTCCTCCGGTAAGCATCCGGCAAGTGTTGCAAGCTTTGTGACCATTGCTTTTTTATTATCATACTGCACGGTGCGCATATAATAAGAACCCTGGTAGTTAACATCGCGAACGTGTTGTATAAAACTTTCCAGTGTCTCCTGTGGAAGAATACAGTAATAACCATTCTCAAGATTGATGTAATCAGGCTTCAGCTTGTACCCATTACGTATCGCTGTCCAGAAATCTTCATCTTTCGCATTGTCTTCAAAAGAGAAATGGCTTACGGAGCTTACCAGTTTCTCCAATGAATCAAAGGAAGTTATCCCACCAAGACTTAGCATAGTGGCGTTCTTTAGGAATGAGCGCTTGTCCATAAATTGTGCTTTTATTTTATTAGTTAACCCTTTTTGAGATCACTGTGTGAGAGATACAGGATACAAGTTTACAGGATACAAGTTGCATGTCGAAGCTGCGAACATGATCTTCTGGGTGGAACTCCTGTATCTTGTAACCTGTATCCTGCAACCTATATATTCTCAACTTTTTGCTATAACCCTCACTTGTTCAATCACAAAATCTATCTCGTCCACCGTATTATACAACGATATTCCCATCCTCGTCACCCCACCTTTTTCAGCAAGTCCCAGGATTTCAATAGCGCGCAAAGCATAGAAATGTCCATCCCACGCGCAAATGTTTTTCGCTGCCAGTCTTTCGCAAACCTGTTCGGGTGTTTTTCCTTTCATAATAAATGAAACCGTTGGTGTTCTTGAGGTGGAAGAAAAATCCTGACCTATCAATGTTACGCCATTTATTTTTTTCAAACCTGCATAAAGCCGACTGGCAAGCTTGTGTTCGTGAACAGCAATTGCTTCGTAAGCGGTTACAATCTTCTTTCGTTGGGAGTCACCTTTGCCAAACGTTGCGATAAAATCTACCGCAGATGAAACACCTGCCAGTGCAGCATGATTTAATGTTCCTGTTTCAATTGAATAAGGAGCCATTTGCTCCGTAGTTCGAAGTCGGTCTGTGGGAACTCTATCCAGTGTTCCCGGTTTGCTATATAAAATGCCTACATGGGGTCCGTAAAATTTATAAGCGGAGCATAATAGAAAGTCACATCCTATAGCTTGTACATCAATAGAAAAATGAGGCGCGTAATGAACGGCATCCAGCAATAGCCGCGCATTGTATTTATAGGCAAGCTCTCTTGCCAGTTTGAAATTATTTACTGTTCCAAGTGAATTAGAAGACATTCCCATGCAGACGAGCCGCGTGTTTTCATTAATCTTTGCGGCAAAATCATCGTAATCAAGTGTGCCGTTTGGAAGGAGATTTATTTCACGCACTTTAATTCCAGAATCGCGTAACGTAAGCCAAGGACCACGGTTGGCTTCATGGTCAAGCTGAGTGATCAGAACTTCATCTCCCGCTTTGAGAAAACGGGACATTCCACGTGCGAGCGCGAAGTTTAACGTCGTCATGTTTTGACCAACAGATATTGTTTCAATTCCCTCTGCGCCTAACAATGTGGACATTGATTGCCTCACTTTCTTTATCACTGCATCGGTCTCATTGGTAGTAATAAATGTCCCATGGGTATTTGCATTGGAATTTTCATAATAATGAACCATTCCGTCGATCACCACTTGAGGTACTTGCGTGCCAGCGGGTCCGTCAATAAAAATCAAAGGTTTTCCGTTGTGTTTTCTCTTCAGGGAAGGGAATTGTTTTCGGATAGCAATTGAGGCAAGGGTGGTTTTAGCCATAGAATTTTTACTACAGGGTTGAAAAATAAGAAATTTAAAGCTATTAACCCTTTATAATTCACCACTCCTGTAACGGTCTTGCAGGTCTGTTAAATTTATTTTTACATTACCTTTTTATTAAAAACCCAAACCTACCTAGCATGAATATGCGCTTTCGAGGGACCATAATTATGGTCGTCTTTTTATTGCCCTCCTGGCTTTTCGCTCAGGACGACAAAGAGCTTGCTCCCGTCACACGAACCTATGCAATAACTAATGTTACAATCATACAAGGCCCTAGTCGTAAGATTGATATGGGTACTGTTGTTGTAAAAGATGGATTGATTACGGCAGTTGGAAAAGGAGCCTCTATTCCTCCCGAAGCTATAGTTATCAAGGCAGACTCCATGTTTATTTACGCCGGCTTCATTGATGGTCTCACACGTGCAGGTGTAACGAAGCCGAAAGATGAAAACAAAGACAAAATAAAAGACCCTGGCAACCCACCCACCGATCGTGCTGGTATAAATCCTCAAATTGATGTCAGAAATTTTTTAAATCCTTCCGACAAGTCATTGGAAGAGATACGGAACCTCGGTTTCACAGTAGCGCAGGTCGTTCCTTATGGAAATCTTTTTCCGGGACAAGCCGCCATAGTGTTTACAGGATCGCGTTCTGCCGATCAAATGGTAGTCTCAAGTAAATCGGCGATGTATTCAGAGCTTAGCGGAGCGAACAATGTTTATCCAGCCACAATACTCGGTGTGATGGCAAAATGGAGAGACGTATATCGTCAGGCAGTTCAGGCTAAAACTTACGAAGGCTTATATGCTTCTAACAGGTCTGGTTTGGAACGCCCGGCAATGGATCGAACCCTCGAAGCTTTTTATCCAGTGATCGATCAACGATTGCCGGTGATATTTAAGTCGGAAAAAATAGTTGACGTGAGCAGGATCTTGACATTAAAAAGTGATTTAGGTTTTTCGCTGATCTTCGCTGATCTGAAAGAGGGCTGGCCGATAATCAACAAGATAAAATCTTCTGGTGCTAAAGTATTTTTATCACTCGACCTTCCTGATGAAGTAAAAAAGGATGATAAAAAAGACGATAAGAAAGATCCTAAAAAAGAGGAAGCACCTAAAGCTAAGACTTCGGCTCAACTCGAAAAAGATGCTCTTGACAAAAGAAAAGGTGAAGCAATTGCAAATTATACCGGGCAAGCCGCAGGATTTCAAAAGGCTGGTGTGCTTTTTGGATTTTCAGGAATGACGGCAAAGTCAAAAGATATTCCAGCCAATCTCAGAAGAATGATTGCAGCTGGTTTATCGGAAGATGCGGCACTTGCGGCGCTTACCACTAACCCTGCCCAGCTCCTTGGCCTATCCGATAGAATGGGATCGATCGATAATGGTAAGATGGCTAACCTCGTGATTACTGATAAGACTTACTTTAATGAGAAGGCAAAAATTCGTTATGTTTTTGTGGATGGCGTGATGTATAAGATGGAAGTTAAAGAAGTCAAGAAGACTGATGCTACCGCAAAGGCGGAGATTGAAGGTTCATGGTCTACGGTAACGCAAAGTCCTCAGGGAAATTCCGAAGCGAAGCTCACTTTCAAAAAAGATGGCTCCAGCTATACCGGCACAATGTCAGGTGGAATGCTCCCTGCCGCGGTTGATTTGAAAGATGTAAACCTGGACGGCACCACATTGACATTTAGCTATACGTTGAACTTCGGAGGTAACACCATCAAGATAGATGTGGAAGTAAACATTGATGGCGATACGCTGAAAGGGAGCTCCACTGCAGGTACATTCGGTAGTTTCCCTACAGAAGGAACGAAGGATCCGAAATAGAGATAAAAGAGCAAGGACTAGAGATAAAAGATCGAAGAAGACCCAATTAAAATGAAAAATATATTTCTAATACTATTCGCAAGCTGTTTCCTTACCGCTGCCATCGGGCAAGTGGAGAAGGGAAGCGTGCTCATAAAAAATGGCACAGTGCTTACCATTACAAAAGGCAATCTTGATAATACGGATGTGCTTGTAAAAGATGGTAAGATCAGTCAAATAGGAAAGAACATTGCTGCTCCTGCTGGCATAAAAGTGATTGATGCTACCGGATTGTTTGTTATGCCGGGAATTATCGACGCCCACTCTCACATTGGATTGGACGCCATAAACGAGGGCACAAATGCAATCACCCCCGAAGTTTGGACAGCGGATGCAATCAACCCTTTTCAGATTTCTATTTATCATGCATTGGCTGGCGGTACTACAACCTCACATGCCCTGCACGGTTCTGCCAATACCATTGGAGGTCAATCACAAACCATCAAGCATCGTTATGGAACGTTTGATCCGGAGGTGATGAAAATGGAAGGAGCTCCACGCACAATCAAGTTTGCGTTGGGAGAAAATCCAACTGGTCATGGAAGGAGAGATGGACTTCAGCCACAATCAAGAATGGGGGTCGAATTTATAATTCGCCAGGCATTCTCTGAAGGAAAGCAATACATGGAGAAATGGGATACATACAATAAAAATAACCTTATTAAAGGCTTCCGTGGAATGCCACCTGCCTACAGTCTGCGTCTTGAAACTCTTGCCGATATCCTGAAAGGAAAAATTATTGTTCACTGTCATAGCTACCGTGCCGATGAAATCAATATGGTGTTGAAGGTCTTCAAAGAATTTGGAGTCAAGAAATTGGTATTTCAGCATACTAATGAGGGATTTAAAGTAGCTCCTGAGATTGCCGCGGCAGGCGCAATGGCATCGGTATTTGCTGACTGGTGGCAATATAAACTTGAGGTTTATTATTCAACCGCCTATAATGCTGCGATCCTTGTTCGCAACGGAGTGATAACATCTATCAACTCTGATTCACCAGATCTTATCCGTCATTTATATCATGAAGCAGGCAAGACGCAGAAGTATGGCGGCCTGACAGATGACGAGGCATTGAGTCTCATTACAATTAATCCTGCAAAACAGTTAGGCATTGAGAGTCGCGTTGGCTCACTGGAAGTGGGTAAAGATGGTGATTTTGCCATATTTAAAAATCACCCGCTTTCAATTTATGGTGTTCCGCAGTATTCAATTGTTGATGGTATTGTGAGGTTTGACCGCGAGAAAGATCCGGGAGATATGAGATTGTTACCTGATCCGAAAGAGACTATTGACGTTACTTTTCATGATAGCGATAAATATCATGATAATTGTATGCAGGGAGTAGAATCGTTATTTGGTTCAGATTTCAATGACCGTAAAAATTAAGAAGATGAAAAGAATTCAATATATATCAGGAATAGTCATCGCTGTAATTTGCTTGATTGTATTACACGTCGATGCGCAGAATCCAAAAGCGAAATACGGCACATTTGCACTGACAAATGCCACTATTGTGACGGTGACTCAGGGTACCATCACTCATGGCTCAGTCATTATCAGTAACGGTAAAATTACGGCTGTAGGTGCTAACGTTTCCGTGCCTGCTGGCGCAGAAGTAATAGATTGTAATGGTCAGACAATTTATCCCGGCATGATCGATGGTGGTACCCGCGTTGGGCTTGTCGAGATCGGGGCAGTTCCAACAGCAGTAGACCAGCAGGAAGATGGTGAAGTGATTCCGCAAATGAAAGCTCTTACGGCGGTGAATCCGAATGCAACGGCCATTCCGATTACTCGCATCAGCGGTGTTACTACGGTTCTCACTTCTCCTGAAGGAGGACTTTTACCTGGTACAGCATCATTGATCAATTTGTTTGGTTATACCTCTGACCAGATGTACGCAGGTTTTGAGGGTATAGTTGTCATTTTCCCCAATACAGGCCGTCGTGGTTTCTTTGATAGAAGAACAGATGAGGAGATCAAGAAAGGTGTTGAAAAATCTCTGAAGCAATTGAATGATGTATGGGATAAAGCTGTGCAATATCACAAGCTCGACTCGGCAACAAAAGGTAAGGGGCTCGCTTACTATCCTGAAATGCAGGTAATGTTACCTGTTGTAAGAGGACAGGTGCCGTTATTAATTGAGGTAAATGCTCAGAAAGATATTCAGGCAGCTCTGAAGTGGGTGAAAGAAAGGAAAGTGAAGAAGGTGGTTTTTACAGGCGTGACAGAAGGATGGCGTGAAGCAGAAAATATCGCGAAGGCAAATATTCCTGTGCTTACCGGACCAGTTATCGGTATTCCGGTACGTGACTATGATCGTTACGACGCGGTGTATGCCAATCCGGGATTAATGAAAAAAGCAGGAGTTAAGGTTGCGATCCGTTCACAAGAGGATGGAAATGGTAACTATCGAAACTTGCCTTATCACGCAGGTTTTGCAGTTGCCTATGGAATGAATAAAGAAGATGCTTTGAAAGCAATTACAATTGTTCCGGCAGAAATTTTTGGAGTAAGTGATAAGCTAGGTTCAATCGAAGTTGGTAAGAATGCAACCTTGTTCATTTGCAATGGCGACATCTTTGAAACTAAAACACAGGTGAGCAATGTGTTTATTGATGGTTACAAGATGCCGATGGAGAGCAGGCAGACGTTGTTGTATGATGAGTTTTTGAAAAGGGAACCTGGGTTGAATAAAAACTAACAGCAGAGGAACAGAGAATAAAAAAAATCAGTACATATAGATTTTAATTATTATCTACTCACTTCAATAAAACTTAGGCTCCTAACAGGTTTACCGGCCCCATCAACGCCTTCTACAAGGATTCGATAATGGCCGCTTAGATCAGAGGTATAAAAAGATAGTTGTGAAGAAGCTCCAGTCGATTTATTGATCTTAACATTGGGGTTCCAATAAAGAGTGGATCGATAATCGGTCAATGTTTTGTCGACTTTCAGGCTTTCGTAGTCTGGGCCATTAAATTTATTGATTGTAGCATATCCGTGAAGTTTAAATAGTCGTCCCTTAAAAAGCTGAACGGATAAAGATTAATGGGAATAAGATGAGTTTTGGGTTGGTAAAATCTGCAAGAAAGTGGAGTTTTATATGGAAA
>JANYDR010000222.1 GCA_025363495.1 Cyclobacteriaceae bacterium
TAATGAATTTGACTTCAGTCGCTCTTGCTATTGTGAATATGTAGTAGGGGGTTCTGGGTTCTAAGTTCTAAGTTGAGCCATCACGTTTTCCTGACTGTAGTGCTTGGAGCGTTTACTTCGCTAACAATTTCCGAGAAAACAACTCAGAACCCAGAACTCAGAACCCTGGAACACCGAACTTCCGGTTTTAATTTTTCATTTCCCTATATTTCGGGCTGATGGAGAATTTCGTTGTTTCGGCCCGCAAGTATCGCCCTCTCGGCTTCGAAGAGGTTGTCGGACAGGACCATATCACCACCACACTGAAAAATGCGATCGACAGCAACAAGCTGGCGCAGGCATTGCTTTTCTGTGGTCCAAGGGGTGTTGGTAAAACTACCTGCGCGCGTATCGTGGCCCGCATGATCAACGGCTTCGAAGAAAAAGCAGAAGTCAATTCACTCAATATTTTCGAGCTGGATGCCGCCTCCAATAATTCTGTGGAAGATATCCGTAACCTGATCGATCAGGTGCGCTATCCTCCTCAATACGGAAAATTTAAGGTCTATATTATAGATGAGGTTCACATGCTCTCCAATGCCGCCTTCAATGCGTTTTTGAAGACGCTGGAAGAGCCACCCTCCTATGCCATTTTTATCCTGGCTACTACTGAAAAGCATAAGGTCATCCCAACGATACTTTCACGCTGTCAGATATTTGATTTTAACCGAATCCAGATCTCAGACATTGCGCGACAATTAAAAAAGATCGCTGACCGCGAAAAAATTAAAACGGAAGAAGCTGCTCTCCATCTCATCGCTCAAAAAGCAGATGGCGCTTTGCGCGATGCTTTGTCCATTTTTGATTTAATGGTTACGTTTTCCTCGGGAAAGGGGGTGATGTTCCAGGATGTTATCGATAACCTGCATATTCTCGATTACGAATATTATTTTAAAGTTGTCGATGGTCTGTTGGCAGAAAATCCCACCGTATCTCTTTTGCTTTTTGATGAAATTTTACACAAAGGTTTCGACGGACAGAATTTTATTGTCGGATTAAGCGAACATCTCCGCAACCTGATGGTAAGTCAGGATGCGCGAACAGTTCAACTCATGGAAGTTCCGGACGTTACCAAGAAAAAGTACATTGAGCAATCAAAGGCTGCGCCCTATTCATTGCTTTTATCCTGGCTCAGCATCGCGAACCAGTGCGACATCAATTATAAAATGAGCAAAAATCAGCGCTTGCTTGTCGAGCTGGCATTGATGAAGATGGCGCATTTTAAATCAACTTTTACGGGACCTGTCGCCCAATCAATTGAACCTGCAGCGGCAGGGTTAAAAAAAAAATTGAATTAACTTCTGGTAAAGAGGGCACTTCATTGTTGGTGGAAAACACCGATAAGAGCAAAAACACAGACAAAGGCGAGGATGAGAGTTCGTTGGTGAAAAACACTAACGACGGCAAGGAAAACACCGGCGAAGGCGAGGCCGCCAAAAGCACTCCACGCACACCGCTAAAAAACGCCAAGACAAAGACCTCATTAAATATTCAGGGGATTTTTAAAAACAATTCTGCTGGCGCTATCTCAGAGAAGGTGGAAGAAATCAAAGAAGCTGTTGCTAACCAGCGGGTCTTACTTGAAAAGCTGCAGGAAGTATGGAGTGAGTATGCGGAGCAACGCAAAAATCAGGCGGCAGAATACCAGCTTTTAAAACGCGAGTTTCAATATGAGCATCCGGTAATTTTTGTGTTGCTTACCAATCCTGTTGAAGAGACGTTGATCGAAAACTTCCGACGTGATTTTATTACGTTTTTAAGAGACCGCTTAAAAAATTCTGAATTAACAATTACCACAAAGCTTCAACAGGCCACGGGAAAGAAAGTGATCTATACTTCTAAGGAGAAGTTTGAGCACATGGCAGAGAAGAATCCATACCTGAAGGAGTTGAAAGAGAGATTGGGATTGGATTGGGATTTTTAATGCATTTCCCGCAGATTTAGGCTGATCTAATACCCGCAGATTCCCGCGGAATTCAAAGTATAGCGTTCCGCGAAAATCTGCGTGCCTTTTAATCTGCGAGAATCTGCGGGAAATGTATTTCATTATCTTTGAGGTTCATTTTTCACCATGACCATCTCCTATCAGTGGCTTAGCCAGTATATAGATTTACCTGAATCCCCGGACGAAGTCGCCAAAACACTTACTGATACGGGGCTTGAAGTAGAAAGCGTCCATCCTTTTGAATCTGTAAAGGGCGGTCTAAAGGGCCTGGTCATTGGAGAAGTCCTCACTTGCATCAAGCATCCAAACGCCGACAAGCTCTCTATTACCACCGTTGATGTTGGTCAATCTAAGCCCCTGCAAATCGTTTGTGGCGCTTCCAATGTAGCCGGAGGGCAAAAGGTAGTAGTGGCCCTTTCCGGGATGACAGTGCATCCTACTAAGGGAGATCCGTTTACCATTAAAACAGCAAAGATTCGTGGCGAACAAAGCGAAGGAATGATCTGCGCTGAAGATGAGATCGGGTTGGGCGAAAGTCATGCGGGAATTATTGTACTAAATACCGCCGTACCCAACGGCACACTGGCCACTGATTTCTACAAAGTAGAATCCGATTATAAAATTGAAATAGGGTTAACCCCTAACCGGGCAGAAGCCGCTTCCCACATTGGTGTAGCGCGGGATGTAAAGGCAGCAAAAGGCAGGGAAATCAAATGGCCTTCGGTGGACGCGTTCAAATCAGACACACAGGACCTTCCCATAACCGTCACAGTAGAGAATACAGCAGCGTGCCCACGGTATTCAGCTGTGACTATCTCCAACATTACCATAGAAGAATCTCCTGAGTGGTTGAAGAACAGACTTCGTTCAATAGGGCTCACCCCCATTAACAATGTTGTTGATGTAACCAACTTTGTACTCCATGAAATTGGTCAGCCTCTTCACGCTTTTGATGCTGATAAGATCACAGGGCACACGGTCGTTGTGAAAACCATGGCCTCTGGCACGAAATTTACTACCCTTGATAATAAAGAGAGAACGTTGACTGCCAGTGATCTGATGATTTGCAATGCCGAAGAAGGTATGTGTATTGCCGGAGTTTTTGGAGGGATCAAATCAGGAATCTCTGGTGACACAAAGAATATTTTCCTTGAAAGCGCCTGTTTTTCTCCCGACTACATCCGCAAGACAAGTAATCATCATCAGTTAAAGACGGATGCTTCTTTTCGCTTTTCGCGTGGTACTGATCCTTTGAATACAGTATATGCATTGAAACGTGCAGCCTTATTGATTAAGGAAGTCGCTGGTGGAACTATCTCATCGAAAATCGTCGATATCTACCCGGTGAAAGTTGAAAACCGATTGATTGAAGTAAAAGACAAGAATGTAAACCGGTTAATTGGGAAGATTATTCCTCGGGAAGAGATTTTTTCAATTCTCAAGCGACTGGATATTGAAGTCGTGAGTAAATCAGCAGAAAATTACACCGTATCAGTTCCACCGTATCGTGTAGACGTGACACAGGAAGCAGATATCATTGAGGAAATTCTTCGGATTTACGGATTCAACAATATTGAACTGATTGAAACAGCCGGAACTGAT
Organism: Cyclobacteriaceae bacterium; assembly: GCA_025363495.1. Lineage (GTDB taxonomy): Bacteria > Bacteroidota > Bacteroidia > Cytophagales > Cyclobacteriaceae > ELB16-189. Next base: position 3,587 of record JANYDR010000222.1, read on the forward strand.
TACCTGGCGGCCTTCCCTGATCAGGACATTGACAAATTCAAGCGGATCCTTGGAGAAATGCTCGTCGCCAACGGCTTTTATGAGATCCTGACAAACTCGTTGACCAATATTGCCTATCAGCAAAAACATTCATTAACCTTTGCGGGTGAGCCCATAGAAATTCTCAATAAATTAAGTGAAGAACAGGGCATTCTACGCCAAACGATGCTATTCACCGGGTTGGAAGCTTGCGCTTATAATTTTAACCGCAAACAAAAGGAGATAAAGTTCTATGAGTTCGGTAAGATCTATTATAAACAGTATGCCGGGCAAAGCATTCAATATGTCGAACAAGAGCGCTTTGCATTGTACCTGGCTGGAACTATCGAATCGGAAAACTGGCAGCATAAAGCACGAACAGTGACGTATCACGACCTTGCGCAACAGGTAGTTCAAATCCTTGAGAAGTGTGCTATCGGCGAGATTATGCAACAGAAACTTATTGATCCATTATACGACTATGGCATGAGTTTTATGTTTAACAAAAAAGAAATTGGTCGCATTGGTAAAGTAAAATCTGCCTTGGTAAAAGATTTTGGCATACGGCAGGAAATTTTTTACGCAGACATGGATACTGATTTGCTTTTCCAATCGGCAAACCCTAAGTTCGATGTACAAGAAGTACCGAAGTTCCCTGAAGTGAAGCGAGATTTGTCATTAGTACTGGATAAAAATGTCAGCTTTGATGAGGTTCGCAAAATGATTATCGCTACTGAGAAAAAGTTGATGAAAGAGGTAACGGTCTTCGATGTATACGAAGGAGAAAATATTCCGGCGGGAAAGAAAGCTTACGCTCTTGGATTTACATTACTTGACGATACAAAGACGCTGACGGACGAGGAGATTGATAAGACCATGAATAAACTAATGGCAGAACTTGAAAAGAAACTCGGAGCAATCATACGGAAATAGCGCGTTTAACCCCCGCGCTTTACACCAACACTAAACACATGGAACAAGAAGTACTCAAAACCAATCTCAACGGCCTGGAACGCAAGCTGGTCGTCTTGTTAAACGAGCACAAAAACCTGAAACACGAAGTGACAAGTCTGAAATCTGAGAATTCAGACCTGAAACTGAGCCTTCGCCAACGGGACGAGCAGCTTGGAGGTTTTAAAAATCAGATTAAAATCACTAAGATTGTAGATAATATTCACCCGGAAGACGGAAGTGTTTCGGAGTTAAGAAAGACAGTGGATGACTACATCCGTGAGATAGACAAATGCATCGCTCACTTAAGCCGATAAGCAAACAGTAGATGGACGAACTTTCTATAAAGATCAAAATAGCAGACCGCGAGTACCCCATGAAGGTAAAACGTCATGAAGAGGAACGCGTACGTGCTGCAGGTAAGCTGATCAACGAAAAGTTAAAATCATACCGCGAGCAGTTCGGCCTTGACGATAAACAAGACCTCCTGGCCATGACGGCCTTTGACTGCCTGGTACAAAAACTAGCTGCCGAAGAAAGCACACATGCCATTGACGAATCAGTTGTGGAAAAAGTAACCCATCTGAATCAATTGGTCTCCCAGGCTATCCAGTAGTTATTTTTGTAATTCTTTTCTCTGGTATCCTTTTGTTAACGGTCCGCATGTAATAGATGCGGAATATTTTTAACGTTAACACCTAACTATGGAAATCCTACCCATTGCCCTAATTAGTCTCGCGCTAACCATTACTTTCAGTATTCTCATTGGCAGTTTTTTATACAAAAGAAGAATCAGCAGAAACAAAGCCAACAATGAAGAAAAGGCCAGGTTCATCATCAAAGAAGCTGAACTACAGGCGGAGAACATAAAGAAAGACCGCATCCTTGAGGCCAAGGAAAAATTCCTGAAGATGAAACAGGAATTTGAAGAAGAAGCTAACCGCAAAAAAAACCAGATCATCAGCAACGAGCAAAAGATCAAACAGCGCGAAGCCCAACTCTCAAAAGAACTCGAACAAACCAAGCGCAAGGAAGCCGACCTGGATGAAGAACGTCAGAGTCTTGCCCGTCAACATGAGCTAGTAAAAAATCGTAAAGAGGAGCTTGATAAATTCAATCAGCAAAAAGTTCAATTACTGGAAGGGCTTTCCAAGCTTAGCGCTGACCAGGCACGCGACCAATTGGTCGAGTCCATGAAAGAAGAGGCTCAGTCAAAAGCCAATTCATACATTAAAGACATTATGGAACAAGCCAAACTTACGGCAACGAAAGATGCCAAGAAGCTTGTGATTGAAACCATTCAACGCACCGCTACCGAACATGCAGTTGAAAATTCGGTTTCCATTTTTAATATCGAGAGTGACGATATTAAAGGTAAGATAATCGGTCGTGAAGGACGAAATATCCGCGCACTGGAAGCAGCGACTGGCGTTGAGTTTATAGTAGATGATACCCCAGAAGCCATCATCATTTCAGGTTTCGATCCGGTGCGAAGGGAAATTGCCCGTTTATCACTTCACCGTCTTGTACAAGATGGTCGTATACACCCGGCCCGCATTGAGGAAGTAGTTGCCAAGACCACAAAAAATATTGACGACGAAGTAGTAGAGATAGGCGAACGCACAGTGATCGATTTAGGTATTCACGGTCTGGCTCCGGAACTGATCAAGATGGTAGGACGTATGCGCTTTCGTTCCTCGTACGGACAAAATCTTTTACAGCACTCACGTGAAGTGGCAAATCTTTGTGCGATCATGGCGGCTGAGCTTGGTTTAAATGTCAAACAGGCTAAGCGTGCAGGACTTCTTCACGACATCGGTAAAGTTTGGCCTGAAGAATTGGAAAAGCCTCACGCGATCGTAGGCATGGAGCTTGCGATAAAATACAAAGAACATCCAATTGTGTGCAACGCTATCGGCGCCCACCATGATGAAATCGAAATGACCAGCATCATCTCTCCTATCGTACAGGCTTGTGATGCTATCAGCGGAGCACGCCCCGGCGCACGACGCGAAGTCATTGAACAATATACACGTCGCTTGAAAGAACTTGAACAGGTAGGACTCAGCTTCGAAGGTGTTGATAAGTGTTTTGCCATCCAGGCAGGACGTGAGTTACGCGTAATCGTAGATGCAGAGAAAGCAACAGACGAACGTGCAGGACAATTGAGCTTTGAAATTTCCCAGAAAATTGAAAAGGAGATGCAGTATCCTGGACAGATTAAGGTGACGGTTATTCGGGAGATGAGGTCGGTGGCTTACGCTAAATAGGGAAGTCAAAGATAAATTAAAAGGTAAAGCTCCGATTGGGGCTTTTTCTTTGTCAGAACGATTATAAAATTAAAATTTATTACAATGGAATTCATTTATCCATCATCAACATCAAAACCAAAAGGTCATTACTCACCTGCTACCGTTCACAACGGTTTTGTTTTCGTCTCCGGACAAATCTCTACAGATGCTTCCGGCCACCCCGTACTTGATTCAGTTGAAGAACAGGCTAAACGCTGTCTGGAAAAAATCCGGGTAATTCTTGCGGCATCGAATAGCTCTTTAGACCGCGTTTTGAAAGTAAATATTTTCGTCGCGAACATGGATGATTGGACAAAGGTGAATGCAGTCTTTGCTGAATTTTTTGGAGATCACCGGCCAGCGAGGCTTATTGTTCCAACGGGGCCATTGCATTATGGATGTACGATTGAGATTGATTGTGTGGCAGCTATACTGTAGTCGGTATTCAGTAATCAATGAAATCCCTCAAACGGTTGTTCTCTCCACATAATACGATAACATTACATTAAATGGACCTCACAAAAGTCTTTGGTGTAATTTTGAAAAAACGATAACTGTGTCACCTGCTCGCTTAGCCGTTAACATCATCTTCTTCCTCAATGGATTCGTCCACGCGAATTACTTTTCCCGCTTGCCAAGGATCCAGGACCAGTTTCATATTAATGATGGTGTTGTTGGACTTGTATTACTATCCTCTTCAATAGGAGCATTATTTGCCATGCCTTTTACAGGATGGATGATCATCCGCAATGGAAGTCGCAGGATTACATTATTCGCAGCATTCTTTTATTGCATTCTGATTCCATTAATTCCTTGGCTGCCTACGACTACTCTATTACCATTGATCAGTGTATTCTTTCTTCTTGGAGTTTCTTCGGGAATGCTGGACGTAGCAATGAACTCGCAGGCAGTAATGGTGGAGAAGCAAATGGGCAAACCTATCATGACTTCGTTTCATGCAGTCTTCAGCATAGGCATGATGATTGGCGCATTGGGTGGAGCGTTGTTTACAAAAATAAGTACAGGTCTTTTTATCCATTTCATAACAGTCAGTGCCATCAGTATTGTTGTTGTACTGATTGCACGTTACTATCTTATTCACGATAAGCCCGAGAAAAAAGAAGTCGAAGGTCCTGCCTTCAGGTTACCCAATGCAGCGATGGTGAGCATCGGCATCATTGCATTCTGCAGCATGCTCGGTGAAGGCGCCATGGCGGATTGGAGCACCAACTACATGGAAAATATTTCAAAGGCCGATCCTTCTATCGCGCCATTGGGGCTATCAGCGTTC
>JANYDR010000280.1 GCA_025363495.1 Cyclobacteriaceae bacterium
GGTTTTCATATCAAAGTAACTATAATGAAGCTGTGAAAATCCCCAGCTGCGATGCAAACCTATTGTGCCGTCGTACGCAAAGTTGCTGAACTGTGAATTAGCTACATAGCCATCGTATTTATTCTGATACGCGTGAGCCATGATGTTACTGACGCGTGCACTCCATGCTATACCATTTTTTGTACCCGCAATGTGGGCAGCGGTATTATAGAGGCCGTTATTACCCTGGTAACCTAAATTTATATCTCCTTTTATCTGACCTTCGGGGAGTGTTTTCTCAGGTATAAGATTTATAACACCAGAAATGGCATCCGAACCATAAACTAGTGAAGCAGGACCTTTCAGTATTTCAACGCGGTCAACTGAATTGGGATCAACTTCAATTCCAAATTCATCTCCCCACTGTTGTCCCTCCTGGCGCACACCATCATTAACAGTAACAACACGGTTATAGCCAAGACCGCGTATGACAGGTTTCGAAATACTTTGTCCGTCTGTGATTCCGGAAACACCGGGAACTTTTGACAATGCATCGATGATATTGGTGGATGCATTTTGTTGTAAGTAAGCGTTTGATACCTCAACAATTGGCACCGGCGTACTTTGAAACTCAGAGCTGACAGAATTTCCGGTTACAACGACCTCTTGAAGTACGCTCGAAGATTCTGAAAGGTTGAAGTCCTGCGTTATCTTCCCCTCAATTTTTATTTTTTCAGTTCGAATACCATAACCGACTAATCGTGCTTCTACGAGATAAGTACCGGTTGGAATATTAGTTAACGAATAGTTACCTGCTGAGTCGGTTGCCGCTCCAATTTTTAAATCGGTGATGTAAATATTAACATCTGGCAACGGCTTGCTGTTAGACGCGTTGGTGATTTTGCCGGTCAGTATGTTCTGAGAAAATCCTACTGTTCCGGCAAAAAGTAAAATGACAATAGTAAATATTTTATTCATTGTAAATGATTATAGTTTTTAAGAATCTCTGACCAACAAAGGGTTTATAACGCAATTTCGTTGTGCGTATAGCAACGCCAGCTCGTTAACAGTAGGTTCTCTGTTTGAAGAAGATTGGAATAGCTAGCAGAAATAGAAAAATTATCCGCGGGGCGGCGGGCTTTCTATCGAGGGGGAATAAAAAAAATCTGAGATAAGATAAGCTGTACTCAATTCGATCGCACTGCTCTCAAAATAGTTGAGGTAGTTTTGAATGGAAGTTAAAAATGTGAGTGTTATAAATTTGACTATTTGGGTTGGCGGTGAACTTCTGTCATGCGAAGCCGGTTTGACAATCTCATCAAGAAATGCCAGCAGATTATCCTCCGCTTTATCGTGAAGAGCGTATATGATGATGGTATCACCCTGAACTTTGCGACGGGCGATATCAAACATTTTACCATTTATTTTTATTTCATCATCATCAACCTTTGCCTTATTAAAATCATTTCTGGAAAATGAAAAGACTTCCAATTTTTCATCCGGAAGGTTTTTCAGAGCCATTTTCATTTGCAAGTGAATCCGAAAGAGCTGCAAAGGGAAATAGAGTAACAGCCCCGCAAAATTTAGCAGTAAAAGTGAAATCAACAGAATCGAAAATAATTTTCGCAGAGACATGATGCTGTTAATTTAGTAAAAACGCCGGGCAGAGCATATAAAAGAGGGTAAGCGGTAGTAATGATATAAAAGAGGAGTTAAGATTAATTGATACTTTAAAAGCGCAAACGAAATAGGGAAATCAAAAGCGGGATTTGGTCAATCAGCGATGATCGAAGAAGTAAGCAAGCAGTCTGAAATAAATGGTACCTGATCTATGAAATAATGTACGTTCGTGGTCGGTATACTATATCCAAATCACTTGATGCTCTTCATCTCAGTTTCATTTTTAGATCTCCAATAATTTGTTCTGCATGTACCCGTGAATTTTCTATAAACCATTTTCCAGTCCTCAATCCACCACATACTACTCCGGCGAGATACAGTTGCGGTACGCCTGATTCCATAGTGACTTCATTATAAACAGGGGTATGATCAACATCATTCTGAAAAGTAACACCACAATCTTCCATAAACTTGAACGGCGGCTGATAGCCAGTCATCGCCAACACAAAATCATTTTCTATGATCACATCACCGTCAGGAGTATTGATCTCAACGGTAGTAGGGGTGATTCTTTTTATTGTTGAGTGAAAATAAGATTTAATTGTTCCCTCCTTGATACGGTTCTCCATATCGGGTTTTACCCAGTACTTTACGTTATCCTTTATTCCGGATTCGCGAATGACCATTGTTACCTCTGCACCTTTGCGCCAGGTTTCAAGTGCTACATCTACCGCTGAGTTAGCAGCACCCACCACTACAATTTTTTGTTTGAAGTAAGGATGAGGTTCATCATAATAATGCTTCACTTTCAGCAAATCTTCGCCGGGCACGTTCAATAAGTATGGCAGATCATAGAACCCCAGCGCAAGCACCACAGCTTTCGCTGAATAAGTATTTTTTGAAGTGGAAATTTCAAAATTGTTATCATGTTTTTTCACTGACTTTACTTCTTCATAAAGGTTTACATTCAAATCCCAGGAAGAGCACACACGTCTATAATACTCAAGTGCTTCCGCGCGATTTGGTTTCGGACTATGAGAAATAAAGGGTACTCGTCCGATCTCCAGCTTTTCTGAAGTAGAAAAGAACATCATGTTGTTTGGATAGTGATAGAGGGAATTTACAAGGCAGCCCTTTTCTATAATTATGTGAGACAATCCTGCTTTTTTGGCCTCAATTCCACAGGCAAGGCCGATGGGGCCGGCACCGATGATGAGTAGATCTGTCAAATTATTCATTAATGTCAAGTCTCTTTTAGCCACCCTCGCGATTCAACAACTGAAATAGTAATCGGTAATCAGTGACCTCCGTTTATATAGTAAAACTATTTCTCAACAGTCGACTCACTGATTACAGATCACCGACCACCGCTTACTAGTACCTCCAACTCTTCACATCCGCACCCTTCGGTGCACTCTCTTCGATTCTCTTTAAGATTTTTGGTAAGTATTGAGTATTGTAATGTAGTCTTGAAACCCAAATAGGAACAGTATGATCTCCATTCCAGCAATGTTCAGCACGATCCCCATAATCAACTTCGCCTCCATAAAACGGATTGGTAGTAGTCTTTAAAAATCCTTCCATTAGGTAAACAGCATTGTTCAAATAAAGATTGTCCATATCACCACAATAGATATGAATTTTGCCTTTCAACTTCGGCCCGAGTGTATTCCAATCTCTTTGAAGTATGTAACGAAGATCATAATGCTCTTTCCAGTAATCAGCAACGCCCTTATCAATTTCACCAGTTAGCTTGTTAAAAATTCTCTTTGGATAGCCATCTTCACCTTGTGGAGAGAAGACTGCTTCCCAAACATCCCATTGCTCACCGCTTCGCGTTTTATCCCCAAGAGCAAGCTCGTAATGATTCCACTCTTCAACCGTTGTACTTATTTCCCCAATGTTATTGCGATACGCTGGTCGTGCAACTTTTTTGAATTCACTTTCATAGTAATAAGCATTCTTGTCTTTGTAAATATTCATTTGCCCATATGACCTGAAGTCAATTGGATCGGGACAAGCAGCAAAGCAGCCATTAATTTCATCCGGATAAAACATCTGTACGGCGAGTGCTTCCCAACCTCCGGTTGATCCACCATACGTGAAGCGCGACCAACCTTCACCTATTCCACGGAATTGTTTTTCTATTTCAGGAATCAACTCATGCATAATGGCATCTCCGTAAGGGCCCATATTGGCAGAGTTAACGGCGTATGAATCATCATAAAATGGAGTAGCATGTTGAATTTCAATCACGAGAAATCTCGGAAAGTTTTTGGCGGTCCATTGTTTGTAAAATTTGTAAGACTCTTCTGCCACGAATTTGTTGTAGCCTTTGATTCTAAATCGTTCATTATAATCAGTTGTATCCATGTTCGGATCGGCAGGCTCGGTGCTGAATCCACCGAAGTCACTAGGAAAGTGTCCATGATAAATCATCAACGGATATTTCGACGCAGGATGTTCTTCGAAACCTTCCGGTAAAAGTATGTTTGCTCCCAGAAACATCGGACGTCCCCACCAATCAGAAAGGAGCTTGCTCTGGATTTTTATATGCTTCACATACTTCGTATCCTTTGCCGGCTCAACGGGAGGAATTTTCTGATCCATGGTAATTTTGACTGTCTCACTTTTTGAGGGATCAATCTTTATCTTGAATGGCTTGCTATAAAAATTTTCAGGCTTGCTTCTCCATTGCTGGCCTTCACCCATGTCGGGAGGAAGCTTGACAGATTTGCCGTTGCTAAGATTAAATGTTTCGTATCGATTGATCAGAGCCTGAACATAATAATCTCCAGCGGGAACTTTGCTTAATGAATCGAACGGATAGCCATAAGCGTTTTGGCTTATAACAATTTCCTCCCCTGGCTTCATTTCGTTTACATCCAGACCGAAGATTAATTGTGCATTAAGACCATGTCCGATCTGAAATCGAGGCTCAGACTTATCATTGGAAGCGAGCATTAATAATAAGCGTCCATCCTGTGCCTGATCACTTAGTTCTTTTGTGAAAGTGATAGCGAACTTAGGCCCCTGGTCCTTTTTGGAGGGAGTGCATTGAGAGAGGAGGAGTGGGAGGAGTAATAATAAGTAGGGTAGTTTTTTCATATTGATTGATAGGTTGTAATTCGAGTGAATCATTTGGAGTAGTCGGTAATCTGTTATCGGTAGATTGAGTTAAGAAGTATATTTTTCACCTAACGGCGAACTACCGATTACCGACCACCGATTACTAATACCTCCAGCTTTTTACATCCGCTCCCTTAGGAGCACTTTCAGAAATTCTTTTCAAAATCTTTGGAAGATACATTGTGTTATATCGCAATCGGGATACATAATTAGGATTGTCATGATCGCCATTCCAGCAATGTTCTGCACGATCACCATAATCGACTTCGCCTTTATAAAATGGATTTTTAGTTTTCTTTAAAAAATCCTCCATTTTATATACCGCATCGTTCAAATAGTAATTATCCATGTCACCGCAATAGATATGAATTTTACCTTCCAGTTTAGGGCCAAGTGTTTTCCAATCGCGTTCAAGAATATAACGCAGATCGTAATTTTCTTTCCAGTACTCAGCAACGCTCTTGTCGATATCTCCGGTGAGTTTATTTATCAGTGGCTTAGGATAACCATCATCACCTTGTGGTGAAAACGTCGCTTCCCAAATATCCCATTGCTCGCCCGACCTGCTATGAGTACCCAATACCAACTCGTAATGATTATTCTCTTCCATTGAAGCCTGTATCTGACCTAAATAATCCCGATGGGACGGTCTTGCAAGCTTCTTAAATTCACTATCGTAGAAATAAGCATTTTTGTCTTTGTAGATATCGACTAAGCAATAAGCGCGAAAGTCGATCGGATCAGGGCATGCAGCAAAGCATCCATTGAATTCATCAGGATAAAACATTTGAGCTGCCAATGCTTCCCAGCCTCCTGTTGATCCTCCATAAGTAAAACGTGCCCATCCCTGGCCGATCCCGCGAAATTTCTTTTCAATTTCCGGAAGGAGTTCATACATGATCGCATCTCCATACGGACCCTGATTGGCGGAGTTTACGGCGTATGAATCGTCGTAATAAGGAGTTGCATGCTGGATTTCAATAACGAGAAATCGTGGAAAGTTTTTACCTGTCCATTGTTTATAAAAATTATAAGCTTCCTGTTTTTCAAATTTCTTATATCCATAGATGTGAAAGCGTTCTGAATAATCTGTTGTATCCATTTTTGAATCAGGAGGTTCAGTAGCGAATCCTCCAAAATCGGAAGGAAAATGTCCGTGGTAGATCATGAGCGGGTAATGAGCATCCGGATGTTCATCAAAACCTTCCGGTAAAAGAACGTGTGCACCCAGGAAAGTTGGTTTGCCCCAAAACTCGGTAAGCTTCTGACTTTGAATTTTAATATGCTTTACATACTTCGTGTCTTCAGGTTCTTTGATCGGTTCGATCTTTTGATCCATTACTATTTTAATAGATTCAGCTTTAGTTGGATCGACGTTTATTTTAACAGGCTTGCTGTAAAAGTTACCAGGTTTGCTGTTCCAATGTTGTCCCTCGCCCTGGTCAGGTGGAAGCTTTACCGTTTTGCCATTTTTAAGACTGTAGGTTTCGTAACGATTGATCAGTGCTTGTACATAATAATCACCAGCCGGAATATCGTTTATGCTTTTAAGAGGAAATCCAAAAGCGGATTCATCCACAATAATATCGTCGCCGGGCTTCATACCATCAACATCTACACCAAAGGCAAGCTGTGTAGAGAGTACGAAGTTGATTTGATTTCTTGGCTCAGCTTTATCATTTGTAGCAAGCAAAAGCATCAGTCGCCCGTCCTGGGCCTGGTCACTCATTTCTTTAGTGAATGAAATGGAGAACTTTAGTCCGCTTTTTGAGTCTTTGGAAGGTGTACATTGGGATGCCAGAATGGAGAGGAGGAAAAGATAGGAGAGTTTTTTCATGAAAAAAGGGTTTGTTAAAGGTGATCAGTAATCAGTTTTCGGTGGTTCGCAATATGGAATTATATCGTATTTCATTTCGAAGGCTAGCGAATACAGATTACCTGTCTACCGATCACCGATTAAGGTATTTCTATTTCACCGTTCATACAATCCTACTTGAACGAAAGGCGGAAATATGATTTGGAAGAAAGGTAAATTCGCTACTTTCGTCAGGTAACAAACGATTGAATTATGAATTCCCGTCCCTGGCTCAAACAATATCCAGAATTCCTTCCTGCAGAAATTGACAAACTTCCTTATGATTCTTTGGCAGCAATGCTCGAGGATGCCTGTAAAAAATATGCTCCCAACGATGCCATAGAAAATATGGACAAGCGAATTACATTTTCGGAACTCAACGAAATGGCCACTCGCTTTGCTTCATTCTTACAAAACGATTGTCATTTGAAACCTGGTGATAGAATTGCTGTGCAGATGCCAAATCTTATCCAGTTCCCCGTGGTCATGTTCGGAGCATTAAAGACTGGATTAATAATCGTGAACACCAATCCTTTATATACTCCACGTGAGATGGAGCATCAATTCAAAGATAGCGGCGCAACGGCTATTGTAATCCTTGCCAACTTTGCTCATAACCTTGAAAAAGTAATTGGGCAAACAGCAATCAGAACCGTCATAGTCACTGAGATTGGTGATTTGATGGGAGGATTTAAGAAACTGCTGGTGAATTTTATGGTGAAGAATGTAAAGAAGATGGTACCAGCTTACAATTTACCCGGTGCCATTTCCTTTTCAACTGCCATTGCAAAAGGCAAAGCCGGGACGTTCAAACCAGTTACAGTAAAGAATACGGATACTGCTTTTCTTCAATATACTGGGGGTACAACAGGTTTATCGAAAGGAGCTGAGTTGACCCACGCAAATGTTATGTCAAACCTATACCAGGTAGAACCATTGCTAAAGAATACAGCGAAGGGACGATTGGTTGCCGGTGACATAGCGGTGATACCACTGCCGTTATATCACATCTACGCATTAGGTGCGATCATCATTTTTCTTAACAACGGATTGGTTAATTTATTGGTAACAAATCCACGCGACTTTCAGGGGTTCATTAAAATTTTGAAGAAGCCGTTTCACACGATGATCGGGGTGAACACACTTTACAATGCGCTGCTTAATCAACCCAATTTTTCGGAGGTCAATGTCTCATTGGTTAAGGGTTGTAGTGCGGGAGGGATGGCATTACAGGAAATTGTTTTTAAACGTTGGTTGGAAAAAACCGGTATAACAATCAGTGAAGGATATGGATTGAGTGAGACATCACCGGTACTTACCTATCAGATTATGGGAAAGGAAAGGATGGGAACAATTGGCATTCCAATTCCAAGTACCGATATAAAAATGATGGATGACGATGGAAATGAGGTGCCGATGGGTGAGCCTGGTGAACTATGTGCAAAAGGGCCACAGGTTTTCAAAGGCTATTGGCAAAAGGACAATTCAAATGTCTTTCATCCCGGCGGATGGTTTAAGACAGGTGACATTGGTGTGATGGATGAAGATGGATACATGCGTATTGTAGACCGAAAGAAAGATATGATACTCGTTTCCGGATTCAATGTATATCCGAATGAAATTGAAGGTGTAGTAGCAACCCATCCCAAAGTGCTCGAAGTAGCGGCGATTGGAGTTGCCGATCCACAGTGCGTCGAGGCCGTGAAAATATTTGTGGTGAAGCGCGACGAATCGCTGACCGAAGAAGAACTGAAACAATTCTGCAAAGAGAATTTTACAGGCTATAAACGACCGAAGTACATTGAGTTTATGAAGGAGCTGCCGAAGACGAATGTGGGGAAGATATTGAGGAGGGAGTTGAGGAAGGAGGCAGTCCCAGTTTGAATAAGAAATAACTTTGCTCTCTGTAATTATCGATTCATAAAATGCCAGTTGATCATAAATTCTTGCAAAGCAATTGGAATAATGGATTTGAAACCCATAGTGCTATCCTGGACATAACTCTAGACTATGACCCGGAAGTTTTATTCATTGGAACTTATAATCCAGCCACGCATGGACCACATAATCTTGCCACTTTTTTTTACGGCCGTAATAACTATTTATTTCCTCTTTTACATGGCATATTTAATTTGCAAGAGCCCTATAACCAAGCACCGCCGTACGATATTATTTGGCACATTTGTTCCAAATTAAAATTGACTTTTGCGGACTTGGTAGCGAGCGTCTTTCCAAATCAAGCTGTTCAATTATTACCAAATTCGAATACGCTTATTTATGAGAATAATGATTTTAACCTACTCAGAGACCAGGACTTGATACAGTTAGATGAACAATATGAGGCTCTACAATGGAATCACCGTGCAATAGCGGAATTCATAAATCGGAAAAAGAATATCAAGTATGTTTATTTAACTCAAAAATCAAATCAGATTTTTTTAAATAAATTTCAGATTTTACAGGACCTATGCAGAGACAACATTTCATTTAGAACTATACACACTCCATCTGGACAAAGTCTTCCTGGTGTACCTAAAGAATTTTTCTTGGGTTTACAATGGTTAGTTCAACAAAATAATCAAAGTGGCTTTAATTTGGAATGGCTTCATTCTCATGACATTCATAACTTTAGCTTCGATAATTACAATTTAGATTTCTAAATAAGACAAACTCAGAAGCTTGGGTACTCAAGCTTTCCACTTTCAGCTTCCCACTTTCAGCTTCCCTTTAAGATACTCCGCCGTATACCCTTTCCCCTTCTTCACCATATCCTCCGGTGTTCCTTCAAACACAAGAAATCCACCTTTCTTTTCTCCTGCCTCCGGACCAAGATCGATTATCCAGTCTGCACACTTAATGATCTCAAGATTATGTTCAATGATAATCACTGAATGCCCTTCATCCACCAATGCATTAATCGCGGTCAGAAGTTTTGAAATATCATGAAAATGTAAACCTGTCGTCGGCTCGTCAAAAATGAAAAGTATATGTCCATCGGGTGAATTCTTTCCAAGGAATGATGCAAGCTTTACTCGTTGTGCCTCACCACCGCTTAATGAGTTTGACGACTGTCCAAGTTTTACGTACCCAAGACCGACATGAAATAATGGCTGAATTTTCTCTAAAATGGGCTTTTTGTCAGCGAAAAAACCTTGTGCCTCTTCAACAGTCATATCAAGCACATCGGAAATTGTCTTTCCATTATACTCAACTTCAAGAACCTCCTGTTTGAATCGCTTACCGTTACACACCTCACACTTTAAGAAAATGTCAGCCATGAACTGCATTTCCACTTTGATCTCACCCTCACCTTCGCAATTTTCACAACGGCCGCCCTCAACGTTAAATGAAAAATATGAAGGTTTATAAGCTCGTTGCTTTGCCAGTGGTTGATCTGCATACAATTGCCGGATTGCATCATACGCTTTCACATAGCTAATTGGATTAGATCGTGAGGATTTACCAATCGGATTCTGATCGACGTATTCTACCTGGGTAATTTTGAGAACATCACCTTCGAGCTTGTCGTACTTGCCTGGAGTTTCTGATACAGATCCGTTCATCCGTCCAAGTGCCGGATATAATATTTTTTTAACGAGCGTTGATTTTCCCGAGCCACTTATTCCTGTTATTACAGTCAGCGCACCTAAAGGAAATTTTACTTTTAAATTTTTCAGGTTGTTCTCACGCGCACCACTTACAGTTACCGAGTCTTTCCATTTTCTCCTTGTCTTGGGGACGGATATCTTTTCTTTTCCGCTCAGGTAATCGGCGGTGTGTGTTGCTGTTTTCGAATTAATATCTGCAATGGTTCCCTGGAATACCAATAGACCACCATGAGATCCGGCATCTGGTCCAATGTCAATGATCTGATCCGCAGCACGCATGATCTCTTCTTCATGTTCAACAACGATCACTGTGTTTCCAAGATCGCGTAGAGATTTTAAAACCTCCACCATCCGGGCGGTATCTTTTGGATGAAGTCCAATGCTTGGTTCATCAAGGATATACATTGAACCAACCAACGCGCTTCCAAGGGATGTTGCAAGCTTGATTCGCTGAAACTCTCCCCCTGACAATGAATTAGTAAGTCTGTTTAAGGTTAGATAACCCAATCCTACCTTCTCCATGTATTCCAATCGGTATTTTATTTCAGTAAGAATGCGGTCAGCTACTTTTTGATCGTAGGTATCAATCTTAATGCCTTGAAAGAAAGCAAGTGTATCTTCAATAGGCATTAAGACTAAGTCTGTAATAGAAGTATTTGCAATTTTTACATAAGAAGCATCTTTGCGCAAGCGGGTACCACGACAATCAGGGCAAGTAGTGCGTCCGCGGTAACGCGATAATAAAACGCGATATTGAATTTTATAGGTCTTTGCTTCGAGATGTTTGAAGAAGCTGTGAATGCCTTCAAGGTCTTTGTTTCCATTCCACAAAAGGTCGCGTTCCTCCTGAGTTAATTCGTTATACGCGCGATGAATCGGGAAATCATATTTAACTCCTGCGCGTTGCCATGGTTTTTGCCATTCACTCATAGTCTCCGTTCTCCAGGGAGCAATGGCACCTTCATAAAGTGATAAACTTTTATCAGGAATCACAAGATCCTCATCGATACCAAGAATTTTTCCAAACCCTTCGCACGTCTGGCAGGCACCAAAGGGATTGTTGAAGCTGAAAAAATTTACGGAGGGTTCCGTGAAGGTCATTCCGTCCAATTCGAATCGGTCAGAGAAACGGAGTCTTTCTTTTTCTCCCAGATAAACGTGACAATCACCATGACCTTCAAAGAATGCTGTTTGCACTGAATCGGATAGCCTGAATGTCAGATCTTCATCGGAGGCATTAACAGCAGCTCTGTCAATCAATATTTCAAGCTCGCCATCAACTTTAGGTTTTTTCTTTTTGGCTTCACCTTTGACTGGAGGAGCTGGATTCAGCAACTCTTCAATAAATTGCACTTCTCCGCCGATCAATACACGCGCAAAGCCTTTGCTTAACAATAAATTCAATTCATCTTCAAGCTTGCGACCCTTCTGAATTTTTAACGGACATGCGATCATAATACGCGTGCCTTCTTTCTGTTTATTGATGACATCAATAACGTCTGTTACTGTATCACGTTTGACTTCCCTTCCACTGACGGGGGAAACCGTTTTACCAATTCGCGCGAAAAGGAGTTTTAGGTAGTCGTATACTTCTGTGGTAGTGCCGACAGTGGATCTTGGATTACGAGTATTTACTTTTTGCTCAATGGCAATAGCAGGAGACACTCCTTTGATATAATCGACATCCGGTTTCTCCATCCTGCCTAAAAACTGCCGGGCATAGGAACTCAAGCTCTCCACGTACATACGCTGGCCTTCTGCAAAGAGAGTATCAAAAGCGAGAGATGATTTACCAGAACCAGAAAGTCCGGTCACAACCACCAGTTTATTGCGCGGAATAGCGACGCTCAGGTTTTTGAGATTGTTAACCCGTGCTCGTTTTATGATGATGAACTTCTTGGGATCGAGGTCGTCTAAATATGAATCGTTCGTGGTAGCGCTCATTAATAAAAAAGTGTGCAAAGTTAAGGATTATCCAGTAGCTAGCCCCGGTAAAAATCATAAGGACAAACAGATAAAAAACACCACCGGAATCGATGGTGTTCAGAAACTTCGAATTATTTTCTATTCTTCGCAAGCGGTTGAGCTCCGCGCATAAAAACGTTAGTTGTCGAAATCCGGATCATATCCGGGCTCTTTGCTACCGCTGTCCACGTCGGCATCAGCATCTGCATCGAAGTCTCCGCCGTCGAAGTCATCAGTTGCTCCGAAGTCGTCATCTTCGCCCTTCTCTCCAGGTGCGAACTCTTCTTCGCCTTTAGGTTTGGACTCCACATCATAGCCTCCATCGCTGTTCTTGGTTGCAGGGACCTTCACCAGATAGGTAGCCTGATCCGTTTCCAGGGGAAAAACAAAGATTGGCTCTTTCTTTGCGTTGTTAATACGGGTGATGCTGTTCTCATACCCATTGGGGTATTGTTCTTTCAACAACTCCTTTAATTCCTCCGATAAACTATCGAGGCTTTTGATCACTTTCTTTTTACTTACAGGCATGGGTAGTTACTATACTGAAAATTTTGGGCAAATAGGATAAGAAAATAGATAGGAGGCAAGAATTTTCACTTAATTTTTTGGGTCTTTGAGGAATATTTCTACCTTTTAGGTCTAAAATATATAATAACCAACCCACACACTATCGAATTAGAGCTCTACGTTACCTAATCGTGAGACAGAATGATAGACAGCAGATCCAGCGACAGCCAATTGGTGTCGCTTTATCAACAAGGTAACGAAGAGGCATTCGCAGTGCTACTCCATCGTCACAAATCGCGCATTTATACGGCAATTTACTTCATTGTAAAGGACCGGTACAAAGCAGAAGACCTGCTCCAGGAAACTTTCATTAAAGCCGTCAATACCATTAAAAGTGGCCGGTACAATGAAGAAGGGAAGTTTTTGCCCTGGCTAAGTCGGATTGCTCACAATCTTGCTATAGACTCTTTCCGTCGTACCCGCAGGTACCCGGAGATTGTACTGGAGGATGGAAGCGGAGTATTTAACTCGATGCAGTTTGCTGAAGATTCAGCCGAAGAGAAACAGATCACGCAGGACACCCAAACCCGCCTTCGTGATTTTATCAAGGAGCTGCCCACCGAGCAAAAGCAAGTGCTGATTATGCGCCATTATATGGACATGAGCTTTCAGGACATTGCCGATAAAACGGGTGTGAGCATCAATACTGCTCTTGGACGCATGCGTTATGCACTCATCAACCTGAGGAAGAAAATGACCAAAATCCAATATGCCTATGACCAAAACGTTTACCCAAAACGACCTGATCAGGTTTATTTACCACGAGACCACAGAGGAGGAAGCACAGGAGATTAGCCGCGTGCTTTCCTTTGACCCGGAATTGCAACGGCACTACCGAGAGTTGATGCTTACCAAAACCACCCTGGATAAAGCACGGCTTGAGCCTTCAACCGCAGCAGTAGAGAATATTCTTCACTACGTGCACGGAATGGAAGTAAAACAGTAGTTTTTCTTATCCTGATAAGCAAACGGTGATCTGAATTCAGATCATTCGTTCTCTTTTTCCAACATATTCATTAGCTGATATTCATTAGCCTTCAATTACTATGTTGCAAGTACAAAAAAATCTGTAATCCCTTTGGGTATCCTTATGTGCCTATATGTTTAAAAATCCGCCGAGGCGAAGCCTCTTGTCTCGTCGGAAAAATTTAAACACATAGGCACAATAGAAGCGCATAGAAACTGTACCTAATGGCACTCGAGGCCAGAGGCCTCCTTAGATCCGAGTTTACGTTCTACAAAAGATCGAACCATCCTGATCTTTTCGCAATTGGGTAACCGGAATAAACAACTCAGTAAACTTTTCTTTATTTCAAGACAGGATCAGCCCATATTAGACGAATGAATCAGATAGAAACATTCCTGCGCGTCATGTTATGGGTACACATCGCAGGGGGCACTTCAGCACTTATCACCGGAATGGGAGCAATGCTTACCAAAAAAGGAAGTACCATCCACCGCAACTTTGGCAAGATTTACTTTTGGTCGATGACGGCGGTGTTTGTTGGGGCACTTGCTCTCGCGATTGGTCATCACCTTACATTTTTACTTATGGTAGCGTTCTTCAGCTATTACCTTACTGTGAGAGGGTATAGAATTTTATTTTTAAAAGGACTCAGTTCGGGGCAAAAACCGGTATTGATTGACTGGATGATTAGCGGAGTCTCAGGTCTGTTTATTTTATTTCTTTTTCTCTGGGGTGGATATGTTTTAATGAATGGCGGAGGAATGGGTATTGTTGGTTTATTGTTTGGTGGGATTGGATCAACTTTCCTTTATCGGGATATCAGAAATTTCTTTGGTCCACCTCCTGAGAAAATGCATTGGTGGTTTGGACATATCTCAAGCATGGGCGGAAGCTACATAGCAGCGGTAACCGCATTTATTGTTGTCAATATTAGTATCGGACAACAGAACTGGATATTATGGGTTGTACCTTCTTTGATTGGAGGGATATTGATTGGAAGAACAATCCGGAAGTACAAGGTGCAGTTTGCGAGGTAATAATTTGGGGATTTTAAAATCACTGTTGTCCGGGGAAATAAGGGAGAAGTTTCGTAAAAAACCTCTCCCAGCTATCTTTGATGTTACCACACATTCAAACCTAGCATGATCAAAAATACATTTTTTACCGGACAGCCTATTTTCACACAGCTGTTAA
>JANYDR010000285.1 GCA_025363495.1 Cyclobacteriaceae bacterium
GTGGAGTCTGACGCAATCTTGTTTGAAAATGGACGGCCTGCGATGATTTCAATCTCATATTGATGAAGAAAATCCTGATCCACAAAGTAAGCGTCCATGCGAGAGATTTGATTCAAATTGTCTGCATTCTCGATCTCAGTGTCGAGTTTATGATTCGATCGGCCTGGGATGCAGGACGAAATACTGGCCGCTACCACGCCCGGCAAACTTGTAAGTTGATCCTTAATTGTTTCAGCATGTTTTTTTACGTTGAGATCGAATTGAAAATCAATTACCACTCTATGATCTTTCTTGAAACCCAATTCCTGCGTCTGCATGAAATATAGTTGCTGGAACACTATCAGGGTGCCGACCACAAGAATAATAGAAATAGAAAACTGTGATAGCACAAGACTTCTTCTCAACGCGATGCCTTTCGAAGAGGGGATCAATTTACCCTTCAAACTATTGATCGGCTTGAATCCTGATAGAAAAAAGGCTGGATAAATTCCGGACAGTAATCCAATTGCTACTGCTAGCAAAAGAAACGATCCGATATCCTTAATGTTTTTTGATATTCCGAAATCAATAACTTTTCCTGAAAGTTGTTGGAAGACAGGCGTCAACAGTATCACCAATGCAATTGAAAGGAAGCAAGCAATGACACTCAGTAGTATTGTATCGCTCAAAAATTGAAAGATGAGCTGACCCCTTGAAGCACCCAGGACTTTTCTTACGCTGATTTCCTTTGCTCTTTGTAGTGAAAATGCGGTAGTCAGATTAACAAAATTGAACGACGCTATGAGCAACACAAATCCGGCAACGACAGAAAGAATATAAATATTATCCGGGCTGCCTGTAATGGCACTTCCCGATCTTGATCCCCGTGGCTTTCCATACAAGTAAATATCTTTTAATGGTTCCAGTAAAAGAGTGTATTGAAACTCATGCTGATCAAAATGCTTCTCTACGAAAGAGGGAAATTGTTTTTGTAGGGAAGCGACATTCACATTTTCGTGTAATAATAAATAACTACTGGACCTGGCGCTAATCCAGCGTGTTGCCAAGTTTGGATTCCAAACTTCCAGTAGGGTAGACAACGAGAGTAACATATCGACCCGGAAATGCGAATTGTTTGGAATGTCTTTCATCACACCGGTAATATATGCGCGATCTTTTCCATTGATCAATAATGTCTTGCCAATGGGGTCAACTTCACCGAAATATTTTTTAGCGGAAGATTCGGATAATACAATATTGAATGGAGCGTTCAGCGCCTTATTTGGATTCCCGGCCACGAATGGAAAAGTGAAAACGGAAAAGAAGCTCGAATCAGCATAGGCAATTTTCTCTTCGCTGGCAGCGCCGTCTTCTTTTTGCATGATGAGATAATCAAAAACTGTTCTTGTGGCCACTTTTACTTCTGGAAAAGCCTCCTGAATTGCAGGTGCTAGTGGAACAGCTGAGCCCCGGTAATCAATTCCTGTAGAAGATTTTACATCGGTAACAAGCCGATAAATATGATCTGCATTTTCATGATAGGAATCATAGCTCAGCTCAAAATTCACATAGAGCAAAGCAAAAAAAGACACGGTCAAACCCAAGGTAAGGCCGACCAGATTGATTATTGAAAAAGTTTTGTGCTTCTGAAGATATTGAAATGTGGTGATCAAATAGTTTTTCAGCATCGTCCGATGATTGAGTTGCAATCTAAAATAGTCAACAAAATCAACACAACAAAAACATAAGGAGGTATTGGTGTCTAGATTTAGTGAAAACACTTCACGACACAGGAATAAGCATTGGTGACTCCATTTTTGAAAACGCAAACTTCGACATTCGGCGTTCTGCTATCGACATTATTCTTTTAAGCTCTTTTTAATTTTAAAGCCGAACGTCGAACGCTGAATGCCCAATATCGAAGTTGGACGCGTTACTATCTCACAGAAGTTTTATATCCACATTCAACGGATACCGCATCAGATAATCCAGCGCATCCTGAACGGTCATTCCCTCGAACAATACTTTGTAAAGTGTATCAGTAATCAAAGGACGTACTTTGTAATAATCGCTGCATTTTTTGGCGATGCGAATGGTGTTCACTCCTTCAGCAACTTCTTCCATATCCTCAAGAATGTCTTCAAGCTTTTCACCTTTCGCCAGACGATAGCCGACGGTATAGTTCCGGCTCATAGGACTATTGCAGGTTGTAACGAGGTCGCCGATACCGGCTACGCCCAGAAATGTTTTGGTATCACCACCAAGAACGCCCCCGAGGTAAACCATTTCAATAGCTCCGCGGCTTATTAATAAACCTTTGACATTTTCTCCATAGCCAAGTCCGCTGAGCGCACCGGATGCAATAGCGATAATGTTCTTTAGTACTCCTGCTATTTCAACTCCAACAAGATCATAGTTCTCATACACCTGAAAGCGATCATTTCTTAAAAGTCTTTTTCCGGTTTGAATTACTTCCTGGAAATGACTTGCTACTACTGTTGCGCCCGGCTGTCGCTGAGCAAGTTCTTTTGCCAGGTTTGGTCCCGCCAGGCAGCCCACCCGCACAACAACGGTTTCTTCCTTGATGACTTCACTCATCGTTCTTACCTGGTCACGGTTGAGTGTTTTAACTGTTTCTATCGTTTCGCCTTTTGGTAATTTTATGTCAAAGCCTTTTGTGCCGTGAATTAGAATATGATAAGGATGGAGATAAGGAGCTAGTTTTTTCATCACACTTCTGAAATGTGAAGAGGGCACGATGGGAAAAATCACATCGCACTGACTTGCCAGGTACTCCATGTCGCTGGTGGGCAACACGTTCTTGTTCATCTTGTGACCGCGGTTCTCACGCTTGTTGAGGATTTTATTTACAACATCCTTGTCACGGGCATACAATAACACCTTGCGGTTCCTTGCTATGATATTGGCGATGACGGTCCCGAAGTTGCCTGCTCCGATAACGCCGATGGGTTTATCAGATGAGCTTCTCAAGGTCATAGCCCACGAGGCGGTTGTGGTAGTAGTAGAGGACGTTAAGATCCTGGGTGACGATGTTTCCTTTTTTGTTTCTTAGCAATGGACGCTTCAGATGAAAAATTCCGACGTTGTCAATCCCACGTCGTATGACAATGTCTGCTTCACCTTTGAGATGGGTGGCATGGTATAGTTTACCCTCATCTTTAAGAGTATAAATCTCCTTTCTGACTTTCTTGAAAACTTCTTTAAACTCATCATACGGAATTTCGAGATCTTCTTCTGGTAAACGAAGAAATCCAAAAAGATCAAGTTTGGGATATTTCCGTTGCCACATCTCAAAAGCAATGAAGGCAACGAGGTGACTGGCAAATACACGATTGATCCGATGATATTCCTGAACAATCTTCGACGAGAGCATTCGCGTGTATTCATTTTCACGTTGCTTGTCGATAGTGACCTCGCCCTGGGTCATAAAATATTCCCTTGGGTTAATGATCTGACCATTGGCATCCAGACTGTTGCCATCTTCATCTACGTAATTGCCCATTACATCCAGACCTGGGCCTATCGCAACTGAAATGTTGGAACCTTTGGTAAAGAATTTAAACAGATATTTCAATAACTGAAAGCTTCCATAATTATCCTCTTCCGCGAAGTAACGGTCCTGACCTTTTACCTGGAGATAATCTTCAATGAGCTCAGGTGCTTCCAGTACAAAGTGATAATTCAACGTTACAGGGACAACAAATATTTTCTTTGAATCAGGGTTGTTCTCGATGTATAAATTCCGCTGTGCTTCAATGGCGGTGCTTAGCAATCCTAATTTCAATTGTTTCTCGATCATCCCGGAACGTGAACGCGTTCCGCCTGGAAAGAATAAACTATGCGCACCTTTTTGAAGGGCGAGATTTGAATACATTCTTAACGTCTCGAGGTAAGGAAGATTTTTCTTTCTGCGGTCTACTTTATAGGCTCCGAGGCTGTTCATGAAGTAAGCGAGGATCTTGATATTGAAAAGATTCAAACCTGCTCCGTATAGGAATGCCGGTAATCCAAGTGCATGAATGACCCAACCTATAAGAATACTGTCGAGATTACTAAAGTGAGTGGGCACCATCACCACTGTCCCTTGCTTGGCGAGATTGCGAAGCATCTTTACTTTGCCGACGATATGAATCTTATCGCGAAGGGCGTATTGATTTCTGAAATAGGCGCCGAATTTTTTTACACGCGCACCGTTGAGTAATCTTCCAAACCAGAATTTAATTGCTTCACGGGCGAACTTATAGGAACTTGGTTTGAAGGTACCGGCTATTTCATTTGCATAGCGTTGGACAATCTCCTGCAGGATCTCGTCCTCTTTTTTGGCAGATTCTTCTGCCGTCTTACTACTGATTTCGATTAATTCATTTTTAATTCTGGACCAGAATTTCGGTTCGTCTTTTGGATCAACACGCCAGCGGTTGCGCTTAAGTCTGTTTTGTTCGCGGAAAGCGGTAGCCTCCAGCTCATCTATGAGTTGCTTGCGCGAAGGG
>JANYDR010000296.1 GCA_025363495.1 Cyclobacteriaceae bacterium
TTCCATCGTCCCCTCCGGTGGATTAAGTTCATCAAACAACAAATTGAAATCTGAAACCATTGTAATTGAAACAAAATCATGATCATTAGAAGCTCCTGAAGGCATGCGGAGCTCATACATATACCAACCCAACACTCCAGGGCTTGTACGAATACGCTCAGCGGTAATTACCGGACTATAATTCTTGATCAGATTCAGATAGGCAGACCTTTTTCCGGGAGAGAGTTTCGTGTAAGAGAATGCATAATAGGTCTTGCTATCTTGTGCGCTAACGGTAAGCAAATTGCAGGAGATAAGAATAGAACAAAAAATAAAATTGATCAACTTCATATGAATTGGTTAAGGGTCCGAGGTCCGAGGTTCTAAGTTCTGGGTTCTAAGTTAGCTAAAACGGGCCGTAGATCTTATAGGAATATCATTGAGCAGAGTTTCTGAGTGTTAGTCACACCCGATTTATCTGCGCAACCTAGAACTCAGAACCAAGAACTCAGAACCCAGAACTCCCAACATTACACCCCAAATCTCTCCTCCAACGCCTTCGTCAAAATATCCATCCCTTTCAATAAATAATCTTTCTCAGCACCAATACCGATCCGGATATACTTATCCATTCCATACCAGTCCCCCGCTACAATAAAAATTCCCTTCTCCTTCCTTAACCAATCTGACAAATCAGTTGATTTGATATCAAGGGTATAATGCATAAAGGCCATGCCTCCACCCTGTGGCGGAACAAACTGAATGATATGCGAATATTTTTTTACCCATTCCTCTACTGCCTGCAGGTTCTCCCTGAGCATACCACGGTTGCGGGCAAAAATTCTTTCGCGCATCTCAGGTCTCAGGGCAATCTCTCCCACCTCATGACTTAAAATTCCGGCTGTGATAGAAGTGTAATCATGATACGCCCATGAGTCGGCAATAGTTTTTGTATCCCCTGCCAGCCATCCTAATCGCAAACCCGGCAACGCGTATGCTTTTGATAGTCCTCCATTGACGATAACCTTGTCGTACATCCCGATAAAGCTCGGCGTTTCCTTTCCACTCAACTCCGCACCTCGGTATATTTCGTCAGCTAGTATCCATGCCCCAACGCTTTCTGCGAGACGCACAATCTCTTTCATTTCTTCATCTGTTAAAATATATCCGGTTGGGTTGTTAGGATTACATACGGCAATCATCTTCGTCTTGGGCGTAACGACCTTTTTCAATTCTTCCAGGTCGACAGCCCAGCGATTTTCCTCCCGTAGATGATAGGCTATGGCAGTACAGCCCATCTCTTCCACAATACCCCACACCTGCATGTAATTGGGTACCATAATTGCGACTTCATCACCTTTCTTTAAAAGAGAGTGACAAGCAACGAAATTGGCTTCGGATGAACCGTTTGTGACCAGAACGTTATCTTCAGAATAGCCCTTATACAGCGCAGCAATTCGTTTCCGCAAGGGAATTGAACCATTGGTCTGTCCATAACCAAGAACTGTCTGAGTAAGCTTCTCTATCTCTTCAGAAGTCAGTAATTCTTTCAGAGTGAAAGGATGAAAACCGCTTTCAGTTAAATTATAGGGTACGGTGTTTTCATACAACGATTGGAAACGCTCGAGTTCGAATATTCGTAGGTTCATGGGGACAGTATTTAATTAGTTGAAAGTTGAAAGTTGAAAGTTGAAAGTTGAAAGTGGAAAGCAGCGATTCAACAATGAAAAGAGTAGACTTCTGATTGAAGGTACAAACTACCCGAAGGGGTAAAATCAGATTGCGACACGAAACAAGCTTTAAACTTTCAGCCTTTCGCTTTAAGCTAAGAATCCCTTCGGTTTTAAATCCATATCTATTATTGCGCATACTAATAAGATGTTCTGTTTAAAAAACACTCTTATTAGGGCATGTAACACAGAATTGCATTACAAGAGGCACGCCGGTTTCCCAATCTCTTCCCTAATGTTGGAAACGGTGGCGCTACTTAGAGTAGCTAAACTCAACTGGCTCAAAAATGGGATTTTTATTCCACAAAAAAAATCGAGGTAAAAAACTCACAGCGCCTGGCGCTTGCCCGAAGTTATAAGCGTTGATGTCAACAAAATCACCATCAGAAAATCAAAAACCGCTGGAAGAATGAAAAAATAGTTTAGAATTAATATCCCATGAGCAAGATTCATGAACAACCACAAAGTAACCAACGGCGTTATCCTATGCGGATCTGTACGGGCCTGAAGAGAAAGTTGCCACAACGACACTATCTCGACAACACCAAGCAAGATGGCTAACAGCCCATAGCCGTAATAGAAATCCCAATAGCTTCGGCTAAAGCCACTGAACTCCCAATGATGTGATTTCATAGCCTCAATCACTCTCTCTTCCTCCTCACCATGCCTGGGCCTCGCCGACAAGAATAGATACGTATGAGTTATGTACTGAAACAGTGCGACACCCAAGGCTATTCCCAAAAGTTTCGACCGGCTCATCCTATTCCTTCTTTAAGCTGTCAAAAATTTGCGAAACGAATCAGTGTCAAAAAAAATAGTGAGCATATCAAGTTTTCCTTCCTTGATCTCCCATATTTCCGCAACATCGCCGTTGATCCTCTTACCTCCTGGAAACACAAAATCATAGTTGGCCAAAACAAAAGCTTTATTCCCTTCAACGATCATTTCCTTTATGCGCACGGATGTGAAGAGTTTAGAAAATCTCTTTATTACCTCTACGTAGGAATTACTTCCCACCAGCGGGTCAGTCTTTGTCATATCTCCTTCTAAAAATCTAAAGTCATCCGAGAGTACAAAAACCCAATCTTTTCCCCCGTTAAGTCCTTCATAGTACACGTTAAGTAAGTCGGTGATCATAGTATTGTTGTTCATCGAATTATTTTTTTTGTAAAATTACTCCCCAGGCTATGTCGTCAGGAGGTGCTAATTGGACAATACCACGGGTTGATTTGGACACATCATTTTTCTTAACTTTCAAAAAAAGAAAAATGAAAAGCCTCACCATTCTTGTACCCAACGGTCCGCATAACCTGAGCAGTGTTGCCGACTCGTTTCTTGTCTTTACAAAGGCAAATCAGCATTGGCAGAGCTGTGGTAAAAAACCAGTATTCAACATTAAGTTGGCCGGGACTTCAAAGACAGTGAAGTTGAGCGACGGTCTTTTTTCCATCCGACCGCATTGTAATATTAATGACGTATCAAAAACAGACCTAGTGATCATTCCCGCGATTCTTCCAGATTACTCAAAAACAATCCGGCAACACAAGGCACTTAGCTCATGGATACTCCGTCAATATGAAAGAGGGGCTGAAGTAGCAAGCATTTGCACTGGTGCATTCCTGCTCGCGTCTACGGGATTATTGAAAGACAAACGTTGTTCCACACACTGGCAGGCGGCTGATCATTTCAGGCAAATGTACCCAGACGTAAATCTCGTTGAAGACCAACTCATCACTGACGAAAATGGAATTTATACCAATGGCGGTGCCTTTTCTTTTTTGAATTTTCTGCTTTACCTGGTGGAAAAATATTATGACCGGACAACAGCTATCTACTGTTCGAAGATTTTTCAGATTGACATTGACCGCAATAGCCACTCGCTGTTCAGTATTTTTACGGGTCAAAAAAAACATAGTGATGAGATAATCAAAAAGGCCCAGGCTCATATCGAAAAAAATCTTCATGGGAAGATCTCTATTGAGGCGATGTCATCCACGTTCTCGATCAGCAGACGCAATTTCGACAGAAGGTTTATCAAAGCAACTGGTAATACTCCAGCAGAATATCAGCAACGTGTAAAGATCGAAGCGGCTAAAAAGAAATTTGAGACCAGTCAAAAAACCATCAGCGAAGTTATGTACGATGTGGGTTACTCGGATACAAAAGCGTTTCGCGAGACTTTCAGGAAAATCACAGGAGTGTCACCGTTAGATTATAGAAATAAGTATAATAAGGAAGCTTTTGTACAGATGAATAGCTAGAAAGTTGAGAATCATTTCATTTTAAAATACCAGCCTTACTTTTCTCAAGCTATATCATTGCCTTGTAGTTTTTTGCACCACGGCCAGTCAAACCCCATCCGGCGACACTTAACCGCAGAGACCACGAAGGAATGCACGCAAAGTTCGCGGAGAATGCTGAAGGCCCCGTTTTCGGGCGGGCATTAACTTAGCGGGCACAGCCTTGGAAATTGAGAGCGCAAAGATACCTTCGGCACTAGTTCGGCGAACTTTGCGTGTGATGAAATTAGTAACTCGACAAAGGAGTATTAACCCTTCTCAGATTTGGTCAGATAAAGAACATACCCAAGCACGGTGAACACAATGAAATATCCAATCGCCATCATGTGGATATCCACTGCCGGGTGAAACTTCCCCGAATCCTCCAGATAATGGTACATACAATAAGTGTAAGGAATTATAAAACTATACTTCCAGGAGAGAGAACCAAGAGCACCCACCCAAAACAGCATTCCCGCTCCTATCGGTAGTAGAAAATTTTTATACTTCAGACTTATCAGGTACTGAAGGGCAATGATCGGAAGGCAATCGATGAAGTAGAGGCTATTCTCTTTAATAAAAAACAAGAATGGAATCGGGTCACCGGGATACGGTACTCCGCTGACAAGCAGATAGGGCACAATCCCAGCCAGATAAATTCCGATATTGAATAAAACAAAGAATTGCAGCATCATTACAATAATCACCGCCAGCTTGGAGAAATAAATAGTCGTCAGGCTTATGGGCGTCGTATGGAGCTGCTTCCAAGTGTTGTTTTTATATTCAAGCTGGGCGATTAAGCTGGTAGCCATGATCACACCCATCGGCAACAGCATGATTGCCATTGATTCCCATGAACTCTTCCACAGTTTATCCCAGAATCCAGCGGCTGAATAGATGGCTGGCAATTGATCAGGACGAAATAACCGCGCGACAATGATAATGACTGGAGTGAAAAATCCACCTACCAAAACAAGCAACGACGAAAGACTTCTCCTCTTTTTTATCCATTCGCTTTCAAAACTATGTATGAAGGTCATCATCTCTTAGTTGTTAATCATATCCATAAAAATCGCTTCCAAATCACTCTTCACTATTGTTATCTCATGTACTCCGATTCCATTGCTTACCAGATACGCATTGATCCGCATTATTTCCTCTCTTGACATAACGGGCACTACCATTCTGTCATTTTCCAACCTCACCGGGATTGAAAAATCCTGAAGTATCTTCATGGCCATTGTATCATCGCCTGTTCCGAGAGTAATAAACGAAGTGCTTTGCTGTGCGCCTTTCAATTCAGTCAGCGTTCCCTGGAAT
>JANYDR010000403.1 GCA_025363495.1 Cyclobacteriaceae bacterium
GTACATGATAGGAGAAATTACACATTTTCCTGCTTTTGCGCTGTCAACATGTGCTTAGAATGGTCGAAGTTTTCAAGGACGAGGCCACAGCATTCTTGCAAAGTTACCTACCACAGGCAAACATTTGCGCCCGATGAAAAACCGTACCCAACGGTACGTTTATCATAATAATGGCGTCTTAGACTTGTAACGTCACTAACATGAAAAACACAATTTTACTATTTACCCTGTTGTTTGTTGCGATACTCACTTCGTTCGGACAGGACTACGGCAACAACACACCTTCTCCTTTGCATACATTATCTGTAAACACAATGTCCTATAATTTCATATTTTAGCTCTTCATACACCTAACCACCCAAATGTTCTTCAACAAGATCAAAAGAAAGGAATCAGGAATTCTACTTTATGGAATAACACCACCCAAAGCTCAGACGACACCCGAACGGGTCAGTGAGATTGCCGTGAGAACCATGAATAACCTCTCTTCAATGGATATCGACGCGCTCATCGTTTATGATGTGCAGGATGAATCTGCCAGAACTACCGAGGAAAGACCGTTCCCGTTTTCCCACGCGCTCGATCCATTCGAATTTGCAAGTGAACATCTGCAACCACTCCCGGTTCCAAAGATTATTTACCGGCCCGCCGGAAAGTTTACCAAAGAAGAACTCTCGCATTGGCTTAATGGCCTGAAGAATCATGGATTCCATCCGATCTTTGTAGGGTTGCCTACACCTGATTACGTTGTGAAAACAAGCCTAAAAGAGGCGTATGAAATCTGGCGCGAGCATGAAAATCATTCTGTTATCGGAGCGGTTACGATTCCCGAAAGGCACGCGATTCTGAAAGACGAAGACGTAAGGATTCTCGATAAAATGGACTCAGGTGTTTCTTACTTTATATCACAATGTATTTTTAATGTCGAATACACGAAACGCATTCTCGAAGATCTTGTAGCGGCCTGTCAGAATAAGAATCGGGAATTGCCGACGATCATTTTTACGCTGACGGTGTGTGGCTCCGCTAAAACACTTCAATTTATGGAGTGGCTTGGCATTCACATCCCGGAAGATATTTGTGAGGATCTCAAATCGAGTGCAAATCCCGTCGCACGTTCTGTAGAGTTGGCTGTTGCCGTCGCCAACGACCTTATCAAGTACTGTCAGGAAAGATCCATTCCTTTTGGATTCAATATTGAAAGTGTTGCCATCAGAAAAGAAGAGATTGACGCGTCTTTAGAATTATTGAATACCGTAAGAGAACTACTGAAGGCGAGTGGATTGCGAAGTGAGGTTAGTTCTCATGCTTTGAAGCAGCCAATAAATTAAAGAAGTCATTAAAAATATTTTCCTACTATTATGGCGCGGCGCTTTTTTCGGCGCGTGCCGGTGCGAACTAATAGAATGGAGTTTTATTACTTCTTACTTTACAACAGGTTATAAATCATTTAATTCTTTCAGAAGATCCTCCGTGCGAACGGTGACCTTAACATAATGTTTATAAACCCATCGTGCGAAGAAAGCGAAAAACAAAAATCCAAACGGTAAATACCAGAGCCAGACGTTAGATTCCATAACCATATTTTTCCCATCCATAAGTTTCACCATGACCGGCAGGATAACGATCAGCAATATCGAGCTTAGGTAGAAATCCAGTTTTTTTAACGCGAGAAATCTTTGCTTTTCGTTGGCGTAGTCAGTTAAGACTTGTTTGAAATCGCTTTTTGTGATGTTGAGATTACTCAGTTGGCCAATAGCCCGGATCGAAATAATCGGCAGCACGATCAGGATGATCGCTGAAACGATGGCGCACACCAGTAAAAATCCTGTATCAAATTTTTCAAGGTTTATAATGATCAGCAAAGCCTGCCCCAGGCAAATAACCGACCCTGTTATTTCTGAAGCCCTGATGTTGCTCAAACTGCTTTTATACTTTCCCCTGGTCATATCGATGATCAGTTTATCAGTCAGTTTTTTTTGCTTTTCGATCTGCAGCGACATTTCTGACCAGACTTGTTTCATTTCTTCCAGTTCCATAGCTATTTATTTTTTATCTGAGCTTTCAGTTTTTGCTTAATTCTCGTCAATCGCGTTCCAACATTCGTGGAGGTGAAACCAGTTATGCTTGCGATCTCGTCATAATCCTTCCCCTCAAGGTGAAGGGCTACCAGTCCCTTTTCAATACTGCTCAGCATTTTAATCTGATCGTATAAAATAGTAATGCGCTCTTCCATAGCGGTATCCTGCGGATCCATCCGGTTGAGAATGACTTTGTCAATCGGCACCTGGGTTCCTTTTTTCTTGACTTTTCTCAGGTGCGCAATAGAGGTATTCAACGCTATGCGATACATCCAGGTGCTGATCTTCGACTCATTTCTAAATGAATCAATGGACTTCCAAAGTTGGTATACGATCTCCTGATAGAGATCTTTTTGATCATCACCATTATCCGAGTACAGAATAGCGATCTTGAAAATGATCCCCTCATTTTCTTTTATGATCCGGATAAACTCGGTTTCATTGGGCATTAGAATCGATTACAGGGAATTAGTAGCTAAGTGACTAAAAAATCACAAACAGATCACACTTTTTTTTCGCGGTAGTTTAATGTATTTGCCAGATATGCGCTCTATATGGTGTCATTTGCGGCACGCAATTGATGAACTATATTAAGGATACAAAGATGTTTGCATAGGCAAGGGCTTTAGTCATGGGTAGATGTCGAGATCCGTCAGAGAACCGATTCAACTTTAGAGAAGGGATTTGGAACGGATTAACCGAAGAGAATGAAGCGACGCAATCGATCACAATATCCAACCCAGCGGTTGTTTTCATTTACTTAGATCTCTCACCCAGATATTACGGAAGCTGATCGGCTCACTTGGGTCGCCGTGTGCCTGAAGCTTTATCGGAGCTGATTCATATTTTTTATAAAAGGGTTTGCCAATGAACACGGTTTCTCCGGATAATTCAACATTGTTCTGGACAAGAACGTTGTTAAAAAAAACCGTTACGCGCGCAGTGGTTTTAACTGAACCATCATCATTGAACGTGGGTGCCACCCACGCAATGTCGTAGGTATTCCATTCTCCGGGTTTGCGTGCAGGATTTACGAGTGGTGCAAGCTGTTTGTAAAGACTTCCTGCTGAGCCATTGACGTAAGTTTTATTCTCATTATTATAAGTATCCACGATCTGGACCTCGTATCCTGCATCGCCTCCGCCAGTCGATGCCAGAAACAATCCGCTGTTGCCGCGGGCCTGGCCCTCCCCGGTAATCTTCTCAGGAATACGCCATTCGATGTGCAACTGATAATCCTGGAATGCCTGCTTTGTTTCGATATTGTTACCTCGTACAGATTTATCTACTGTGAAAACGCCGCCTTCTACCTTCCAGCTTGCAGGGGATTTATCCTTGGTGGAAACCCATTGCTGCAGATTAGTTCCATCGAAAAGGACGACGGCATCTGAAGGCGGCAATCCATAGTTCTGGCCGGGAGTAATTACGGCTGGAACTGGCTGCCACACTTCGGTATCTGGCGGGTTGCCACGTGGTGCCGCACGTTTTTGTGTTTTATCAGCCTGGGGCTGTTGCGACCAGGCCCATACGGAAACAAGCATCAAGAACGTGGTGGTGAAGATTCTGGGTCTCAATCGGAATAGTTTATAGTTCAAAGGGCTTCAAATAATGGGGCGGAAAATCAAGGCGGAAATTATAATAAAATAGAACAGATAAAAAAAGAAGTTGAACCCAGCGGCGGGAGAAAGTCCATAATTCAAGCGTATTGGATTCTATTGTTAAACTTTTAAATGAAATCGGAAAATCTTTTCCGGGTGATGGAATTTTATGGCTAAGTGAGATGATTAAAAACAGATGGAAAACTTAAAATAAATACCGTTCATGACATCGAGAAGATAGCGCGGAAATATGTCTACCTAAATCGTGCTAAAATTAAAAAGGACACGATCTTAAAAGCAAACTAATCATCATCCTGGATTTTTCGTTCAACAAATTTCTGTGAATGAATATCTTTTGTGAGAGGATATTTATTAGATGATTTTCAGACAGCGACGATTATTCTTTTAATGCTGAGGTATTTAATCCTATTGCAATTGAAATCGGCATCTCCATTAGGAAAGACACTAATAGCGACCTTGACAAATGGCAGGGCGACATCGGGCTATATTCTCAACGACGTAGCCTTCAGTTATTATACATTTGAAGTGTTGTCTTCGCAATTGAGGCGTGGCTTTGCGGAGGATGCTATTGTGAATGGCAAACTTGATATGATGGATAAAGCCCGGAAATAGCTTCTCGGGTTGTACGTCTTCGCGTGCCACGCAATGATTCAGACATCTTTGGGCGCAACCATTTATTCCATGCGCAGCCACAAGTGCACCTCGGGAGCAGCTAAGCACAGTTAATCCTCGGCACCTTTATAATTTTATCATACTCAATGTAAAACCCTGTGTTGAATGTAAGCCTGCGCTGCCGGTGAGTCAAGGTTTTAAAAAGTAATCCGGAAAACCGTACAGGTGGTGCGTATCGGTAGGATGAAATAAGTCATTATAGGTCTACACCAGGCAATGGTTTCAAAACATTTACGCATGAAATAAATAAAGTGTATCTCTGACATTTTAAATCCGATTATGTAATTTTAAAATTATTACCTTCAATAAACCACTCGTTTAATCTTCAGAACTTATGACCAAATCTTTGTTAATCGCAGCAATTCTGGGCCTTGGACAAGTCGCTGTGTTTTCACAATCACCTTCATTTGTTGTGGACGTCAGCAAGCCAAAAGCAGATATACAGTCTACCATGTGGGGAATATTTTTTGAAGACATCAACTTCGGTGCGGATGGCGGTCTTTACGCCGAACTTATCAAAAACCGTTCATTCGAATTTGATTCGCCATTGATGGGATGGATGGAGCAAAAGACTAACAAGTTTTCGATTAACAAAGAATCAGGTTCGGCGTTGGTCATCAATAGAGGGGAAGAAGATAAAATGAATCCGCGTTTTGTACGCGTTACTGTAAATGCAGATAAAGGTTATGTACTTACCAACGAAGGTTTTCGTGGTATGGGTATTAAAAAGGACATGCTCTATAACTTTTCGCTTTTTGCAAGTCAACACAACGGAAGCAACACTAAACTTCGTATCGAACTGGTCAATGAAGTAGGTACAGTTTTGGGAGAAACTACAGTGGCTCCTTCAGGGACGGAATGGAAAAAGTATACTGCCACTATAAAGGCGACCAGCACGGAACCAAAAGCAAAATTAAATATCTGGTTTGAGGGCAAGGGCGTTACCGATCTCGATATGATCTCTCTTTTCCCAAACGATACCTGGAAAAATCGTCCGAATGGATTGCGCGCAGATCTCGTACAGTTGCTTGCTGATATGAAACCTGGCTTTCTCCGGTTTCCAGGCGGTTGTATTGTAGAAGGACGTGAGCTTGCAACGCGTTATCAATGGAAGAAAACAGTAGGTAAGATAGAGGACAGGGAAATGATCGTCAATCGCTGGAATACCGAATTCAGTCATCGCCCCACGCCTGATTACTTTCAAACCTTTGGCTTAGGCTTTTTTGAATATTTTCAGACCGCGGAAGACATTGGCGCTGAACCACTTCCAATCCTTAGCTGTGGAATGGCCTGCCAATTCAACTCGGCTGAGGTTGCTCCAATGGATGAACTCGATCCGTACGTCCAGGATGCGCTTGACCTGATTGAATTTGCCAACGGAGATGTCACCTCAGCCTGGGGAAAGGTAAGAAATGCCATGGGACATCCAGCTCCATTCAATCTTAAAATGATCGGCGTTGGAAATGAACAATGGGGACCTCAATACATTGAACGTTATAAAGAGTTTGTCAGTGCTATCAAAGGAAAATATCCGAAGATTAAAATTGTGACCAGCAATGGCCCGTTTCCGGATGGAGAACTTTTTGAGTTTGCTGATAAAACATTAAGGGGATTGAATGCTGAGATCATTGATGAACATTATTACAATAAACCTGAATGGTTTTTGAAGAATAGCACCCGTTATGACAACTACGATCGCAAGGGACCGAAAATATTTGCTGGTGAATATGCAGCGCAAAGTGTGGCCACGGTCAGTCCTGACAATAAAAACAACTGGGATTGCGCGTTAGCGGAAGCTGCTTTCATGACGGGACTTGAACGCAATGCGGATGTTGTAGCGATGTGTTCTTACGCACCATTGTTTGCGCACGCCGAAGGTTGGCAATGGACTCCCGATCTTATCTGGTTTGATAACCTTAGATCGTATGGCACTCCGAATTATTACGTGCAGAAATTATTTTCCAACAATAAAGGAACACAGGTTCTCCCAATGCTCCAGGGAAATGCTCCTGTAACCGTGCAACAAGGAATATATGCTTCCGCTGCTCTTGATAAGGCGACGGGAGAATTAATACTCAAGATTGTCAACTCCACATCAAAGGCGCAGACGAATGATGTTGAGATAAAGGGGGCTTCAAAGATTAGTACTTCCGGAAAAATAATCGTTTTGAAAAATGATAAACTTGAAGGTGTAAATTCTTTTACTGATCCGAAAGCGATAATTCCGGTAGAGCAACCCTTTGCCGTAAAGGGTAAAAAACTAAATTTATCTCTGGCCCCGTATTCATTCTCTGTTTTCAAAATAAAAGTTCAATAGTCAACCATTAACCTATATGATAAAGAAATTAATTACAGGCTATACTTTAGCGATCTGCCTTGCGATTGGATTTACTGCCTGCACTCCTAAGCAAAAGACAGAACAGGCACAGGTAAAAGACAGTGTACAGTCTGTTACAAGCAAACCTTTCGGCACGCTGAAAGACGGAACGAAGGTCATGCTCTATACACTTAAGAATAAAAAGGGCGTAGAAATGAGCGTCATGAATTATGGTGGAATAATTGTGTCGTTGCTGGTGCCTGATAAGAGCGGCGTAATAGAAGATGTTACTCTTGGATTTGATTCTCTATCTGACTACGAAACGAAGAATGAGTTCTTCGGCGCACTCATAGGGAGATACGGAAACAGGATTGCGAAAGGAAAATTTACATTGGATGGCAATGTTTACACCCTGGCAACCAACAATGGAGCCAATCATCTTCACGGTGGTCCTAAAGGTTTTGACAAAGTTTTTTGGAATATCGATGTATTGAATAGTGAAGAAAATCCTTCGCTAAAACTAACCTATTTAAGTAAAGACGGTGAAGAGGGTTATCCTGGAAACCTGAATGTTGTAGTGACCTACACGCTGACGGAGGACAATGAATTGAAGATTGACTATAGCGCAACTACCGATAAAAAGACTGTTGTTAATCTTACACAGCATGCTTACTTCAATCTTACCGGTAATGTCAAGCGTGATATACTTGATCATGAACTTACACTTGCTGCCGATAAGTTCCTTCCCGTAGACAAGACATTGATTCCTACCGGTGAATTAAAGGCAGTAGCTGGAACGCCGTTTGATTTCACTACGTCGACCAAAGTCGGAGCCAGGATTAATGATGATAACGGGCAATTGAAGTTCGGTCAGGGTTATGATCATTGCTGGGTGATAACTGATACGTCTGATTCATTAAGAAAAGTATCAACACTTTATGAACCGGTGGGCGGAAGACAAATGGAAACTTATACAACAGAACCTGCCATTCAGTTTTATTCCGGAAACTTTTTGAATGAAAAAATTATTGGTAAAAAAGGAGTCATCAATAATCGCCGGTCAGCGCTATGCCTTGAGACCCAGCATTATCCGGATTCACCAAATCATCCGGCATTTCCTTCTGTTGAGCTGACTCCTGATAAGGTGTATCACACGGTGACGGTCTATAAATTCTCTGTGAGATAAATAAATGTATAAATAACACTAATTTCAGATTTTGTATTTATCTTGCCTTATCGTCAATACATTATTAACATTCGATTGAAATTAAAATGCCGTCAGGTCCTTATGTAGTAGGAGTAGATTATGGAACAGACTCAGTTCGCTCCATAATCGTAGACGCCCTCACAGGTCAGGAGGTAGCCTTTTCAGTTTACTCCTATACAAGATGGAAAGACAGCCTATACTGTATCCCATCTAAAAATCAATTTCGTCAGCACCCACAGGATTATATCGATGGACTTGAGGCGACGATAGATGATGCTTTGAGAAAGGCAGGACCTGCTGTAAGAAAAAATATCAAAGCAATTTCAATTGATACAACCGGGTCTTCACCTGTCGCGGTTGACAAGACGGGCACTCCACTTGCTCTTACGCCCGCATTTGTTAATAATCCTAACGCCATGTTTGTATTGTGGAAGGACCACACTGCTACACGTGAGGCAGCAGAGATAAATCAACATTCGGAGAAATTTGACATCAACTATCTTAAGTACGTTGGAGGTATTTATTCTTCGGAATGGTTCTGGGCAAAGCTTCTGCATATCCTGAGAGAAGATGAAGCTGTGCGCAAAGCGTGTTATTCATGGGTTGAACATTGTGACTGGATTCCTTTTTTACTTACCGGCGGAACAGATATTCATCAAATGAAACGGGGTGTTTGTTCCGCGGGCCATAAAGCGTTGTGGGCGGCTGAATTTGGTGGACTTCCGCCAGATGAATTTTTCTCTTCGCTGGATCCGTTGTTAAGAGGATTCACATCGCGTTTGTTTAAAGACACATATACTTCTGATAAACCGGCGGGCCATTTAAGCAAAGAGTGGGCTGAACGTCTCGATCTTTCAACAGATGTGGTTATCGGCGTGGGAGCTTTTGATGCCCACATGGGCGCCGTCGGTGGACAAATTGAACCGTATCATCTTAGTAAAGTGATGGGTACTTCCACCTGCGATATGCTCGTAGCGCCACAAGCAGACATAAAAGATAAATTGGTAAAAGGAATTTGCGGACAAGTATTTGGTTCAGTCATTCCCGGAATGGTTGGACTTGAGGCTGGACAATCAGCATTCGGCGATACTTATGCGTGGTTCAAAAACCTTTTAAGCTGGCCAATCAATTCTCTGTTAAGTTCTTCTTCAGTTGTCTCGCAGGAGACTGCGGAAAAACTTAAGGATGAGTTTAGTGATAGAATAATACCTGAACTTACAAGGCAGGCATTACTACTTCCAATCAGTGAACAAGATGAACTTGCGATCGACTGGCTAAACGGACGTCGTACGCCGGATGCAGATCAAATGTTAAAGGCGGGCCTTACCGGCTTGAATCTGGGAACCGATGCTCCAAGATTATTCAAATCATGGGTGGAAGCAACCTGCTTTGGTGCGAAGGCAATTGTTGATCGGTTTAATGACGAAGGAATTCCAGTTAAAGGATTAATTGGTCTGGGAGGAGTGGCAAGAAAATCACCTTACATTATGCAAGTGATGGCGGATGTGATGAATATGCCGATTCGTATTCATCGTTCGGAGCAGACCTGTGCTCTTGGCGCGGCCATGTTTGCAGCAACCGCTGCTGGCATACATCCTACAGTAGAGGTGGCAATGAGTGCAATGGGTCATGGTTTCGATTTGGAATATAAACCTACTGCATCAGTGGTATCACTTTACGCCAAACGTTATCAAAGGTATAAAATGTTGGGTTCGTTTATTGAAAGCGAGACCAAAAGTGTTGCATTTTCCCAATTCGCTGGATAATTAGTTTTATAAATTTTTTGTAGACAATCATGAGTAAGTACAATCATATAAAGCAGTCTGCTTACCATGCAAATATGCAGTTGCCCAAACTCGGGCTTGTGATTTTCACTTTTGGAAATGTTAGTGCTGTGGACCGTTCACTGGGTGTGTTTGCAATTAAACCAAGCGGCGTACCATATGAAGAGCTTACTCCGGAGAAAATGGTGATCGTTGATCTGGATGGAAATATTGTTGAAGGTACTCTGCGACCTTCATCAGACACCAAAACACACGCGGTATTGTACAAACATTGGAACTCAATTGGTGGTATCGTTCACACACATTCCACTTATGCCACAGCCTGGGCGCAGGCCCAGCGCGATATACCAATATTCGGAACAACTCATGCGGATCATAATACCATTGACATTCCCTGTGCTTCTCCCATGAGCGATGAAATGATCAAAGGCAATTATGAATTCGAAACAGGGTTTCAAATAATGAATTGTCTGAAAGACAGAAAAGTTGATCATGAAGAAATCGAGATGATACTTGTTGGCAATCATGCGCCTTTCACGTGGGGAAAGACTCCTGAGAAAGCTGTTTACAACAGTGCTGTTCTTGAATCCATTGCACACATGGCTTTGCTTACTGAGCAGATTAATTCAAAAGCTCCACGACTAAAAGATTCATTAATAAAAAAGCATTTCGAACGTAAGCATGGACCTGATTCGTATTACGGTCAGTAAACCAGTTTACATTAATAAGCTGAAGTAAATATCTAACCTAATGATCGACCTAAAAAAATTAGAAGTTTGGTTTGTAACAGGAAGCCAGAATTTATACGGTGAAGAAACCCTCAGACAAGTAGCTGCTCATTCTCAACAAATCTCCAAAGAGCTGAATGCTTCGGCA
>JANYDR010000426.1 GCA_025363495.1 Cyclobacteriaceae bacterium
GTATATTCAAACCCACCTTTACCTTTATGTTACGACGCTTTTCCATCAATCGGGCGTACGACAAAGAGAAGAATGTGTAACAATAGTTTTTGTCCAGCGCAAAGACGATTACCCCTTCCGGATCCTCCAAAAAAGTCTTCAAAAATGGATCGCTGTACTGCAATTATCAAATGCTTTAGCGGGTAAAAATGCACGAAAGAGATTGTAATCCAATACCGGATGTAATATTTTAGCCCATTCTAAACAAAACCTAAACCCGGAACCATG
This sequence comes from Cyclobacteriaceae bacterium, assembly GCA_025363495.1. Lineage (GTDB taxonomy): Bacteria > Bacteroidota > Bacteroidia > Cytophagales > Cyclobacteriaceae > ELB16-189. Next base: position 268 of record JANYDR010000426.1, read on the forward strand.
CTTAAAGAATTCAAGGCCTTTGTCATTCGCGGTAATGTTATTGACCTGGCCGTCGGTGTTATCATTGGAGCGTCATTTAACAGTATCGTCAGTTCATTAATTGAGAATGTTATTACTCCCTTAATGCTTAAACCTGCTCTCGAAGCCGCTAACCTGACCCGATTAGAAGATCTTACTGTCTTTGGTACCGTTAAGTACGGAAGTTTTCTATCTGCCGTTCTCAATTTCATCATAATCGCTTTTGTTCTTTTTCTTATTGTGAAAGCTGCTAATACTGCAACGAAGAAACAGGAAGCAGTAGCCGCACCAGCACCGCCTCCTGAGGATGTAGTGTTGCTTAGGGAGATCAGGGATCTGTTGAGGAAGTAATTCATAATTCATCATTTATAATTATGAATTACTTCCTAAACCTATCAGCCACCGCCAGGTCCTTACTTCCCGGCGTGTATTTATAAAAGCCAATTCCGGATTTTATCCCTTTATGTCCTGCCTGCACCATGTTTACCAATAGGGGGCAGGGTGCGTACTTGGGATTTCCGAACCCGCTATACAACACGTTTAGAATAGAAAGACAAATATCTAATCCGATAAAATCAGCTAATTGAAGTGGTCCCATTGGATGGGCCATACCAAGCTTCATTACAGTGTCGATTTCTTCAACACCTGCTACTCTTTCATAAAGGGAATAGATGCTCTCATTAATCATTGGCATTAATATACGGTTAGCGATGAATCCGGGATAGTCATTGACTTCAACGGGCACTTTACCAAGAGCTACAGAAAGGTCCATCACAACTTTAGTGACAGCATCGCTTGTACTATAACCACGGATAACTTCCACTAGCTTCATAATTGGCACAGGATTCATAAAGTGCATACCAATCACTTTGTCAGGACTCTTCGTCACCGAAGCAATTTTGGTAATGGAAATAGACGAAGTGTTGGAGGTAAGAATTGTTTCCGGACGTGTATTTTCGTCAATCTCACGGAATATTTTAAGTTTTAAGTCGATATTTTCTGTTGCAGCTTCGATTACAAGCTCCGCATCTTTAACTCCTTCTTTTAGAAAGGTAGTCGTAGTGATGTTGGCGATTGCCTGGTTCTTTACTTCTTTGGTTAACGTTCCCTTTTCAACCTGGCGTCCAAGATTTTTATCAATTGTGGCAACTGCCTTTTTTAAAGAGTCTTCTGATATGTCAATCAATGATACTTTGTATCCATTTTGAACAAAAACGTGAGCGATTCCATTGCCCATAGTACCAGAACCTATAACAGCAATATTCTTCATATTAACTTATTTTATTCGTAAATATATAATTCATGAATATCGAACTTGTAATTCATCATTTATAATTCAAGACTCTTATTTGTCCGTTTCTCCAACCTGAATGGAAACCAGTTGTGCAAATCCCATGGCATTAAAGCGTAGTATAAGCTTATGGGCAGCGGTATCGGCAATAGCACAAGCCGGACCTGATGAGATAAAGTATGTATAGAACTTTTGGTTGCGTTCGTAAAGTTCATTTTCATCAGGTCTACCGAGTAATTTTATGATATCCATTTCAGAAAGTCCTTTCAGTTTATTAATCTCTTCCTGTAAAGATGACTCCATTGTTTTACGATCTCCCAGACAAGCATTCTTATCACCTTTCCATTTCTCTGAGTCAACGCCCTGAAGATTGGGTAAGTCTTTTCCGCAGGAAAAAATAAGAAAGACGATCAATACAAGACTAAACTTTAGAGACATGATGGTTTTTGGATAGTATGTAGAACCAGGTGGTTGAGATCAGTAAATAAGCAACAGATAATGCAATATAAAGATAGGACAACTGATAGAGCAGGGTGATGGCAGTCAATGTTACTGGATACAGGATAATTCGTATCCATTCGCATATCCTGACCCATGGTTTATTCTCAAACAATACACCGCAATTCACAACAACGATTGAAATTAAAACGGCAATGATTGCTTTTTCGGGTGTGGTAAACTTAGTTTGATTGAAGAGAAATACGGATGTGCCGCCAAGGCAGACCACGTATTGAAAAAGAACGTAATAGTTTAAAGCGATGGGTGATGGAGTTATATACTTCCTGTATTGTTTAGGATCAACAGCAGGTGCAGGCCGATAACCACCAAGATATGCAGGCAGCCAACCGGGCTTCTTGAACATATATCGTATTTTATCTGTCCATGATGAAATCATTTTCATCTCAGAGGCCATCATTACATAGTGATCGAAGTTTGCCCAAACGGGGTTCCAGCTGTTGATTGGTTTAGTGATTCCATAAACAGGTCTTTCTTCTTCAGCCTGAAACGTTCCAAACATTTTATCCCAGATAATCAAGGAGCCTGCATGGTTCTTGTCAATATACTTTGGATTGCGACCATGGTGGACACGATGGTGTGAGGGTGTATTGAAAATGTATTCAAACCAACCCATCTTATTGATCGTTTCAGTATGAATCCAGAACTGGTATAATGTATTCAATGCTGAAATGAGAAGAAAATCAATGGTGTCGAATCCAAGCAGCGCAATCGGCAGACTGAACGCAAATGTCCATACAACCTGGAAGCTACTTTGACGAAGTGCTACCGATAAATTATATTCTTCACTTTGGTGATGCACAACATGGCCTCCCCAAAAGAGGTTTATCTCATGACTCATGCGATGGGCCCAGTAATAGGTGAAATCAGTAAGTAGAAAAAGTCCAAACCAATAAAGCCAGGTTTTCTCTAACGTAAAAAGCGCAAAATTGTCGTAGACCACCTCGTAGACGCCAATAGCTATCACCCGCATAAACAGCCCGGAAAGTTGTGAGGTGATTCCGCAGCTTATGTTGGCAACGGTGTCAGAAAAACGATATAAGTCGCGGTGGTAGAAGCGCTCGACTACCAGTTCAATTCCGATAAGAAGAAAGAAGATTGGGATTGATAAAACAATAGGATTAAGGTTCATGGCCTTTTCATTACTAGCAAGACAAGGTAAAATTAGTCCAAAAAAAATAGGGAACCAGGGAGTCCTTTTATTGAATCATTCTTGCTGGAATTAGTAATATTTGTCCCTGATGATTAAGTGGTGTTGTTTTCTCGCCTCACTAATACTGACAACTGCGTCTTTCAGTCAGTCTTACTCCATTGACTCTATTCCAAAAAGGGGCAGTTACTTGTACTATGGGCAACCCGCGTTTGAGGATAATTCTTTTTTGCTGGAAGAGGCAATCAATCAGGAAAAGGGAGTAATGCAGTATGTTTCTAATTTCTATTTCGACAATCTGAGAGGGGGAAATTTCTTGTATAGCTTTAATCACGAAATCCCTCTTGGCGGTGAACGTCATCAACTTAGCTACAATTTGTTTTACTACTTTCAGAATTCATCGACATCGGAGCCAAGGGGAGGGGGTTTTGGAGATATCAATGTCAGCTATCGTTACAAGCTTTCAGGAAAAAAGGCATGGATCATGGTTGTTCCCAATTTCACCGTCATAATTCCCACAGGCAAGAATGGCTATGGATATGGTGGACTGGGTGGACAATTCAATCTTTTAATGACCAAACGAATTTCCCGTAAAATTGTAACACACTATAATATTGGCTACACATTTATATCACAGGCAGACTTATACGTATCCAGGTTGAGTTCTGCTCCAATTGTTGGCATAGAAAAAGATCTCCAATATAAAAACGTTGGGGCAAGCGTGATCTGGTATCCAACCAGAAAATTTAATGTGCTGATGGAATACGTTTCTAACTTCCTGAAAGACCTGGAGACGGATGGCACTATTAAGAATAGAAACCAGCTTACGCTTAATCCAGGATTCAGGTTTGCGATCGACCTCAACAATGTACAGATCGTTCCAGGCATGAGCACCCCCTTCATTTTTACAAATGGCTCGTTTGATAAAGTGGGCGTGTTTTTTTATTTGTCGATTGAGCCGCAGTATCTGCCGTTTAGTAAAGCGAAGAGCAGATAAGCTAATTTTTCAAAATAGTGGATTAATCCTGCGTGCACCCTTTAATCCTCCAATCCTGTTATTACATTGCGGCCTTATTTATTATTAGAATATGATAGTAAAGACCTTTAAGGCTGTGTGGCTTTTTTCATTGATTGGGACGATGGCTGTATTTCTATATGGCTATGCTTCTTTACCCGAAGATGTAATTTTTTCTGAAGCAGTAAAATTTTCAATGTCACGCAATGCCCTTTTTTACTCGGCCCTTGCCCTGCTGGCGATTATCAACTCGCTGATCTTTATTATTCCGAAACTGTATCCCCAGCAGAATGATTTTTTTCTTGCCTGGTTTAGCGGTCTGATTGCCTTCATTAACCTGTTTCTTATTGTGGCCCTACAGTTTGTAAGCCTCTACAATAGTCAGGAGAGATTCAACTATCAGAGCATTGGATACATTATCTATGGCAGTCTTGGATTGGTTGTACTATGGTCGTCATTGTGGCCTATTTACAGTATCATGCAAAAGTTTACGAGTAAACAGGCTATTTGATACGATCCATATTAGTAATTGATTATCAATTGATTACAGAGGCTTGTTTCTTTAAAATTTGTAGTTCAAAAAAATACTCTATGCATTGAAATCGAATTAAAATTTTCGTTCTTAGTCCGGTTAGAGGCGCAACAGATTTTTTTGACTGAACGAACTTGATCAAATCGGGTTATTTTTTTAGTCTCGGCGCATCTAAAATGGCTACAATCTTTGATTTTTATTTTTAACCACTGAAGTTGAATGGCGAAAGACATTTTTGAGTATAACGAATCGAGTATTAAGTCTCTTGACTGGCGCGAGCATATTCGCCTCCGCCCGGGGATGTACATAGGTAAACTTGGCGATGGCTCAGCAAAAGACGATGGCATCTATGTGCTTGTAAAAGAGGTGATGGACAACTGCATTGATGAGCACATGATGGGTTATGGGAAAACCATCGATGTAAAAATTACCGATCAGAAAGTCGTCGTTCGTGACTATGGCCGCGGTATTCCTCTTGGAAAAGTCGTTGATGTTGTTTCCAAAATTAATACGGGAGCCAAGTATGATTCCGGGGCTTTTCAGAAATCTGTTGGTTTGAATGGCGTGGGAACGAAAGCTGTCAACGCTTTGTCAAATTATTTCAAGGTCCATGCATTCCGTGAAGGACAAAGCAAGCTTGCCGAATTCAAGAAAGGAGTTCTTACCAATGATCCCAAGATTGCAAAAAGCAGCGATCGTAATGGTACACTCGTTGAGTTTGAACCCGACGGTTCAATGTTCAAAAATTATCATTTCATTTTTGAATACCTGGATGATCTGATGTGGAATTATGCATTCCTTAACGCAGGTCTGACCATTAATTATAACGGACAGAAATTCTACTCGAAAGATGGATTGCTTGACCTTTTAAAACAGAAGTCGGATCCGGAAGAAATACAATATCCGATCATTCATTTTAAAGGAGAGGACATAGAAGTTGCCCTTACGCACGGTAACCAATACGGCGAAGAATACTATTCATTTGTCAATGGTCAGAATACAACGCAGGGAGGGACTCACCTGGCAGCTTTTCGCGAGGGAATGATTCGTGGTGTGCGTGATTTTTACAAGAAAGATTATGACGCTGCCGACATTCGTGCCAGTGTAATTGCTGCAGTGGCGGTACGCGTTCAAGAGCCTGTATTTGAATCACAAACTAAGACAAAGCTGGGCTCGATGTATATGGCACCCGATGGTGTCACCGTGAAGAACTTTGTAGGTGATTTTGTAGCCAAGGAACTTGAGATATATCTCAATAAGAATCCCAGGACGGCGGAGGCAATGCAGAAGCGTATCCTGCAGTCGGAACGTGAGCGTAAGGAGATTGCGGGTATTAAGAAGTTGGCAAACGAACGTGCCAAGAAAGCCAATCTGCACAATAAGAAGCTTCGTGATTGCCGCTTCCACTTTGATGATGAAAAAGGGCAAAAGGGTGCAGAATCTGTAGTCTTTATTACAGAAGGTGATTCGGCCAGCGGCTCGATTACCAAATCCCGTGACGTTGAAACACAGGCCGTATTCAGCTTAAGAGGTAAGCCCCTGAATTGCTTTGGCCTGACCAAGAAAGTCGTGTATGAAAATGAGGAGTTTAACCTGCTTCAGCACGCACTCAATATTGAAGATGGAATGGATGGATTGAGATATAATAAAGTTATTGTTGCTACGGATGCTGATGTTGACGGCATGCACATCCGGCTTCTGCTAATGACGTTCTTCCTACAGTTTTTCCCTGACCTCGTAAAGGCAGGCCATGTTTATATCCTGGAAACGCCACTGTTTCGGGTTCGTAATAAAAAGGAAACAATCTATTGCTATAGTGAAGAGGAGAAGCAAAAGGCGGTAAGTAAACTTGGAAGCAAACCTGAGATCACACGCTTTAAGGGACTGGGTGAAATTTCCCCTGAGGAATTCGGCAATTTCATAGGGGAGGATATCCGCCTGCAGCCGGTCCGTATCGATAAAGAAAAGCACCTCATCAAGACACTTGAGTTTTATATGGGAAAGAACACACCCGACCGACAGGATTTCATCATTGACAATCTGCGCATTGAGATGGACGTGGTGAAAGAGGAGGAGATAGTAGTGGAGGAAGGCGAAGCATGAAAACGCTATTGCACTTTTTCTGCAATTCTCCAACGATTGCGTTTTTTCTGCAATTATTTGGAACGCAAAAAATCATTAATGATAGTGAGATAGCAAGTTGATATATGAGTAAAAAGAAAGCTTCAAAAGGGAATAACACTCCAAAAATCGGAAATGGTGATGTCGTCCATGAGCTCATTTCCATTGATGGTCTTTATGAGAATTGGTTCCTTGATTATGCATCGTATGTAATCCTTGAACGTGCTGTACCACGCATCGAGGATGGATTGAAACCAGTGCAACGAAGGATTGCCCACTCGTTAAAAGAGATGGACGATGGTCGCTTTAATAAGGTTGCCAACGTCATTGGTAACACCATGCAGTACCACCCTCATGGAGATGCAGCCATCGGGGAGGCAATCGTGAATATTGGTCAGAAAGACTTATTGATTGACACGCAAGGCAACTGGGGTGATGTACGCACGGGAGACAGTGCTGCTGCTCCACGATACATTGAAGCCCGGCCCTCCAAATTCGCATTGGATGTGGTGTATAATTCGCAAACTACCGAATGGCAATTGTCATATGACGGTCGCAAGAAAGAACCGGTGACATTGCCGGTAAAATTCCCGTTGCTACTTGCACAGGGGGTGGAGGGTATTGCCGTCGGTCTGTCCACAAAGATCCTTCCTCATAATTTTGTTGAACTGATAAAGGCATCCATTGACATTCTGAAGGGAAAGAATCCAAAGATATATCCTGACTTCCTCACGGGTGGTATTGCTGACTTCTCTGAATATGATCAGGGCTACCGCGGAGGTAAAATCAAGGTTCGGGCCAAGATTGAGATAATTGATAAAAAAGCACTGGCTATCAAGCAGATACCATTTGGCACGACGACAACTTCTTTGATGGAGTCAATAGTGAAAGCCAGTGAAAAAGGAAAGATCAAGGTAAAGCAGGTTGTAGATAATACAGCGAAAGATGTGGAGATCATGATCCATCTTCAGCCTGGATTATCTCCTGAGATTGCTATTGATGCTTTGTACGCTTTCACGGATTGTGAAGTGTCGATTTCGCCAAATGCCTGCGTGATCGTGAAAGACAAACCAATGTTCATGAAAGTGAACGATATCCTGAAGTACAACACGGAGCATACTGTACGGTTGCTTAAGCAGGAGTTGGAAATCAGGAAGGCAGAACTGATGGAAAAGATACTCTTCTCTTCATTGGAGAAGATTTTTATCGAAAACAGGATCTATCGCGATATTGAAGAATGCGAAACATTCGAAGATGTTATCAAGACGGTGGACAAAGGTTTAAAACCTTATAAGAAGCAGTTCTACCGCGAGATCACCCGCGAGGATATCCTTCGCCTTTTGGA
>JANYDR010000464.1 GCA_025363495.1 Cyclobacteriaceae bacterium
TCAGCTTCTCTCTTGTTGGGAAGTGTGCTTCTATTAATATTTTGCTTTTACTTTATTCCATATCAATTATTGGTTAGTCCAAACTATACGGTTTTCTGGGATTGGGAAAATGCAGCGAAAGAATTGTCATTGGCCAGTGGCGCAATTGTCATTGCCGGCTGCTTTTCAGAAAAAAATGAAAGTCAGCTTATCAGGTTTTTGAGTAAGCTAATACCTTCCGGGACCATTCTCTTTTCGCTGACAATTATCAGTTATGGTATTGATCATTTTCTATTAGCAAAAGAAGCGGCAGACTATGTGCCATCATGGGTGCCCTGGCATTTGTTCTGGATGTATTTTACCGGCACAGCTTTAATTGGTTCTGGCCTTGCGATTATCCTGAAGATCAAACCCGGACTAGCCGCCGCTCTTTTGGGCATAATGATTTTTATCTGGTTCATAATTCTCCACATTCCCAGAATAATAGTTTCCCCTGTTGCTTATATGGGAAGTGAAGTTACTAGCGCATTTTTAGCGCTTGCTTACAGCGGGATTGCGTTTGTTATCGCCGGGGCCACTAAAAAAGATCCTGCTGGCATTAAAGGTTTGGCAGACTAGAAAAGGTATTAAAAAAAACATGCTTACTTCTTTTTTGCAGCCGCTTTCTTCCGTGCAGGTGCATTTAGAAAAGGTGTTTGCGGTTTCACAACGTCGTAACGGATCCACAAAAAGTCGTCATAGATTTTCTTCAATGACTTCAGCTTTAGATGTGTGGCTTTTCTTTTTCCATAACCCTCTTCGGCTTCAAAGGCCACGAGCGAATGAATGGTTCCGTCGGCGATGGGAGCAAGCACCACGCTGATCTCATCGATAAGGCCAGCCTTCAGGAATGCGCCGTTAACATGTCCGCCGCCGTCGATACGTACGGTTGAAATCCGAAACAGTTTATTGAGTTTTTCCAGCACCAGCGCGAGGTCCAGTTCTTTTTTACCTCCAAAAATATAGGATACATTATTCTCGCGAAGGTGACCGAGGTAGCCATTACTCACTTTTTCCGTGAGCACCTCAATTACATGTTCAGTTGAAACCATGTTTCCATCCCACTCACATTTACCAGACGGATCAATGACGACAGCATAGGTGTTGGACGTTTGAAGTGCGACGAAATCTTTCCGGATATCTTTTCCGGATGCCGGACGGAATTTATGTTTCTTCTTGCTGGAAAATTCCTGCATAGTCACGCGGCCAACGAGCCACGCGTCGGCTTTGATCTGCGCGGCGGGTTCCTCAAAATACTTAGCAGGGTCTGTGAGTCCCCAGATAGTTTGTTTGATTCTTCCGTCGATGGAAGTGAAGGTGTGGCAGATAACGCGAGGTTTCATGAGTAGCTCTGGTATGAGGGTTGCAAAAATAAAGGAACAAAACACAAAAATCTAAACTGACTTCTTTCTATTTGCCCACATGACCTAACCAATAAAAAAACCTTCAGAACTTTACTCAGTTCTGAAGGCTTCGAACAGCAGCCTACTCAGTCTAAACCATCAAAGCTTCAGCTCCGAATGCATGATCAACGACAATTTTCCACGTACCGTCGTTTTGTTGTTTCATCAATTCAATTCCCTTCGCACTGATTTTCACTTCATCGCCATCTTTAATGCACCACTCCGACCTTCCAACTGCAACATTTCCAGATTGAAGGCAATAGACGGTTTTAATTTTCATCTTCCCCTTGATCGACAAGATGCCTTTGATCGCTTCCTCAAATTTTTCTTTGCCGGAAACCGGCTTGCCTGGTTCCGGTACGATGACGCCGGTAACATCATACATTTTCATTACGGTGGCTACATCACCGGTATTGAATGCTGCCGCAAGTGTTGCATGTGCATCTTCTGCTTTCATTGGTAAATTCCTTTTGCTAGCGTTTAAGATTTAAAATTTATTTAAATCAAAAATAGTAATGACCTGAAAGCCGGAATTGTAAAAAACGGAACTACTGAAGGAAAGTCTGGTTTAACGGAAATTTATTTTCCTGATAAGAGGAAGGAGTTACACCAGTAAACGATTTAAAGTCTTTAATAAAATGTGATTGATCAGAATATCCACAATCGTAAGCAATGGACGTAAGCGAACGATCATTATTTGTGATAAGCCTCAGGCTTTGTTGAAAGCGATTTATTTTATTGAACAGTTTTGGTGACAAGCCAGTGTAATGAGAAATCAATTTATGCAGATAACGCGGTGTCATGCCCTGCTCCGTCGCGATATCTGAAATATTCTCGTTATCACTTAGCTTCATGTTGTTAAGAATATTTCCAATTTTGCGAATCTTGTGAGAGGTCCTTTCATTTATTGGTAATCGTTTCAATAAGAAATGTTCAATCAATTCCACTCTGCTGTCCAACGTCACTGTTTCCAGAAGTCGTGCGTGCAATTGTTTCACCGAACTATCCATTACATCACTGAGGTCATAAACATGGTTGTTGAAAACACGGATCTCATCTTTTAAGAAATAGGCTGCTGTATTGGGGAAAAATTTCACTCCAAACATGGTATGCCTTCCCCGCGATTTAATATGCAATGGCCTAATGATCTGACCCCATAGTTCCATTTTAGGAGTAGTAATGAATTTGCTATCCACCTCGGTTTGCCATGTGCCATCTCCAAGATTAAAGATCATTTCCATCAAGCCGCTCGGAAAAACAATATCTTCGAATTCCAGGTCGGATTCAGAATGGAAAATATAAAAGCACTTTACATAGGGCTTTAATCTTTCCGATGGCGCGATCTCCTGATACTTCATAAATGTCTTTAAAGAATACTTCGAAACCTCCTAACTTACTTTATAACTTCTGGCTTTACCACAGTGGCAGAGATCGCTGAGTTCGCAGAGCTATTCCA
>JANYDR010000300.1 GCA_025363495.1 Cyclobacteriaceae bacterium
CATTTTCACTTCAAAGGTAATTATCATCACCGCCTTACTTCCAATTTTCAGTTTTCAAAAAGTGGAAGGAAAACTGTTTTCTCCCTTAGCGTTTACCATTGGATTTGCCTTAATCGGGTCTTTAATTATTAGCCTCACGCTTATTCCAATGCTTTGTACCCTCTTGCTTCGCAAAAATATCCGCGAAAAGGATAATCCCTTTATTAATTTCATGTATAGAGTCTATACACCTGCGTTTGACTGGGTTCAACGGAACGTTCGCTTGAGTCTCGGGATTACAGTAGGGGCTTTTTTAATATCTATTCTTATTTTCTTTAAATTCATTGGAAGTGAATTTCTTCCAGGCCTGAACGAAGGCTCTATCTATGTCCGTGCGACCATGCCATTGTCTATCACTCTTGATGACAGTTATGCTTATACCCAAAAATTCAGAAAAATATTTCAAAAATTCCCGGAGGTACGCGGCGTTATGTCTCAAACCGGAAGGCCTGATGACGGAACCGATCCAACCGGTTTTTTTAACTGTGAATTTTTTGTGGACCTCTATCAAAAAAGCGAATGGCCGGAAAAAATTTCTAAAGAAGAACTGGTCGAGCGAATGCAGAACGAACTCTCGATTTATAAAGGAGTGGTCTTCAACTTCTCACAACCAATCACTGACAACGTAGAGGAGGCTGTATCGGGTGTGAAGGGGTCAATGGCTATTAAAATCTTTGGCAACGACCTTATCATACTTGACCAAAAAGCGGATACTGTTTTTGAAATCATGAAACACATCCAGGGAGTTGAAGATTTAGGTGTTTTCAGAAACCTTGGTCAGCCTGAATACCGCATCGAACTTGATCAACAAAAACTGGCTCAGTTCAATGTATCAGCAGAAGTTTGTCAGGGGGTTGTTGAAATGGCAATCGGAGGTAAAACCGTGAGCGAATACTTTGAAGGCGAAAGAAAGTTTGCCATTAAGGTCAGGTATGACCAGGCATATCGTTACAATGAGGAACAAATTGAGAACTTGCTTGTGCCGACACGACTAGGCACTAAAATTCCTTTGAAAGAGCTCGCCAATGGTGAAGTTAAATCAGGGGCGGCCTTTGTTTATCGGCAAGCGAATGAGCGATTTATTGCCCTTAAGTTTTCCGTAAGAGGTCGTGACCTTGGAAGTACAATAAAAGAAGCGCAGAAAAAAGTAGATGAAGGGGTTTCCATGTCGAAAGGATATTCCATTAAGTGGGCGGGCGAATTTGAAAATAAAGAGCGGGCTGAAAAAAGTTTGCTGGTGGTTGTACCCATTAGTATTGCCCTGATATTTCTCATTTTACTTTTTACTTTTCGTTCAGCTCTGGATGCCGGGATCATTATATTAAATGCACCCTTTGCCATTATTGGCGGTATCCTTTCTCTATATTTCAGAGATATGAATTTTAGTATTTCTGCCGGGGTGGGGTTTATCGCCCTCTTTGGTATTGCAATTCAGGATGGAATTATTTTAGTTAATCGTTTCAAAGAAAATCTTCATGCCAAAATGAATATTGCGGACACCGTGCGTGATGGTGCCTTTACAAGAGTTAGACCTGTATTGATGACTGCCCTCATGGCGATGCTTGGACTTTTACCTGCCGCACTTTCAACCGGCATTGGATCCGAAACACAAAAGCCGTTGGCAACTGTGGTTATTGGAGGATTGATTACCTCTACTCTTTTAACACTTTTGATTTTACCTTCAATTTTCAAAATGGTTTACTCTAAAAGAGTCAACTAGAGAATATAACATGACAAAGAGCCTCGAAATGATTATGTGTTGATTTTAGAATATCCGCTCTTCTGAAAATCGATTTCATGATTCTGTTTATGGTGGGATTGGTTTGTCTATGTAGAGTTTTATAGTTGATAGATCAGATTCCATCGGGTATAATAAAATATGTCTCTGCCAAAGAAATTAATAACAGTAACGCTAACAGTCTTTGTTATAGCGATCATATTTTTTCCACCTCTGCGGAAGATTGATCGGTCACCCTATCAGCAGAATTCTTCCTATCATCTGATGCAACAAAATATTGATAAGACAAAAAAAGGGGGAATAGAGGCAGGGCATGGATTTAACGTTGGATACTCGAAAGAAAATATAACACCAAACCATCCCATCCCCACTGCCGGATACGGTAACAGGTGGGGCGCGGACTTCACTTCGGTGAGAGACTCAATTTATGTACGGACAATGGTGGTTGATAACGGCATTCAGCGTGTAGCCCTTGTCAGCGTTGATATTCTTATTTTCCCGCCCAAGGTCACATCAATTTTATCAAAAAAGCTGCCCGGGATAGGCTTCAGCCTGGATGATACTTATCTCTCGGCTACTCACTCGCACAATAGTTTAGGCAACTGGGGTGAACGCCTCGCAGGAAGAATTGTTTCGGGTGCTTATGATGATTCCGTCGTCAATTCAATCGCTAATGCAATTATTAAAAGTATTGGCACCGCTTCCCGAAATGCTTTGCCCGCAAAACTAAAAGCCGGAAATTTACCTGTTAGTCGTGCCGTTAGAAACAGGCTTTTGAAGAAGGGAGATATCGATTCGCTGTTTCGCATTATAGAAATAATACGCAACGACAGCAGTAGACTGGTATTGACTTCTTTCACCGCCCATCCTACTTGCCTGGATCAGAATGATCTTGAGCTTTCACGCGACTATCCGGGAAAGTTGGTTGACAATCTTGAAAAACGTGGCTACTCGTTTGCCATGTTTATGGCCGGAGCGATGGGAAGCATGAGTGCAAGAACGCCGAGGGGTGGCGAGACATGTATAAATTGGATTGCGGAAGAGCTTACCCATGTGTTGGTAACCAAACGCAACTTGTTAATCCCAGTACATGGATCAGTACTGGTAATGCGCAACGTTCCTCTGGCACTTCCAAAACCACAACTAAAAATTTCAGAAGACTGGCGACTCAGCCCATGGTGGTTTCGAAACTTGTTTGGAGAATACCCTGCAGCACTCACCGTTTTACGAATGGGTGATATTGTCATGATTGGGACGCCGTGTGATTTTTCCGGTGAATTAAGCGGGGGTATTGATAAGGCTGCAGCCAAACTGGGTTTACGATCAATGATTACCAGTTTCAACGGAGGATATATAGGATATATCACCAAAGATGAGCGTTATGACCTGGATCATAGCGAGACGCGATTAATGAATTGGTACGGTCCGGGAAATGGTCAATATCTTTCTGAAAGTATAAATCAATTAATAATAAATATTAGCCGATAGGCTGGCGAACATATTCCGGATCAGTTGAAATACCCGCAAATCAGGTGAGAGAACAACTCAAATTTGCCGATATTTTTGATGATAAACCGATATTATGCAATAGACAGGTTGATATTTCATAATTGATTGATTCTGTTAGATTTGAAGAAAGAACGATTAAAACCCAAAAGGTGAAAGAATTACACATAACATTTAC
>JANYDR010000519.1 GCA_025363495.1 Cyclobacteriaceae bacterium
ATTTAATAAAGAGAAAAATAAGGCATATCGACACGGGGAATGTGTCCGGTGGATCATGAAAGACGACTCAGGTGAAACCATTGGCCGTGTTGCCGCCTTTATTGTTGAGAAAAATGTTAACAAAGGAAATGACCAACCTACGGGGGGAATGGGATTCTTTGAATGCATCAATGATAAGGAAATGGCCTTTAAGCTTTTTGATCAATGTAAAACCTGGTTGAAAGAAAAAGGTATGGAAGCCATGGATGGCCCTATCAATTTTGGGAACAAAGACCGTTGGTGGGGGTTGCTCGTGGAGGGATTTGAGAATGAACCAAATTATCAATGCAATTATAATTTTCCATACTACCAGGATTTTTTTGAATCGTACGGGTTTCAATTATACTTTAATCAATTGACGTTTGCCCGTAAAGTAATGAAACCTCTTTCGGAAAAGCTTTATAAAAAAGCGAATCTGATCGCAAAGAATCCTGATTATAGCTTTCGCTTCATACCCAAGAAGGAACTCATCAGACTCCCGGAATATTTGAAAATTGTCTACAATAAAGCCTGGGCTAACAGGGCTGAGAATCCTGAACTGAACCAGGCACAGGCAACTTTGCTTGTAAAGCAAATGAAACCGATCCTCGATGAACGTTTGCTTTGGTTTGGATTTTATAAAGACGAACCGGTTGCTTTTTTTATTTCATTACCAGAGATCAATCAGATATTTAAATATGTTAATGGGAAGCTGGATTGGCTGGGGAAATTGAAATTTCTTTGGCATAAACTTAATAATACCAACAAAAAGGCATTTGGAATTTTGTTTGGGGTGGTGCCGGAGCATCAGGGTGAGGGCGTTGATGGAGCCCTTATAATGGCCTCACGCGAACTTTGGCAATCGAACAAGTTGCCGTATGTCGATTTTGAAATGAATTGGATTGGTGATTTCAATCCAAAGATGATACAAGTCGTTGAGCAAGTTGGTGGGTACGTTGCAAAACGACACGTCACCTATCGAAAGCTGTTTGATGAGACTAAACCGTTCAGACGACATCCGATTTTGAGATAGACATGCAGGAAGAAGAAACACGATCAAGCTTTTTATGGAAAAACCTGCTACGCGGGTTAGCCTGGTTTGCTGTTATCATTACCGCGTACATTTTTGCAAGTGAGGATTTAAAGGTCTATCAAAAGGAGATTAATGATATTGGTGACCGATTGCCCCTTTTGCTGGGAATCTTTACTGTTTCAGAAGTGGTGTTTGGAATTATTCCTCCTGAGTTGTTCATGATGATCTGGCAGTCTAAGGGAATTCTTTCAGAATATGTTGTCAACCTTGGCTACCTGACATTGATTTCATATGCCGCCGGTGTGCTCGGGTATTACATCGGGCATTACTTTTCAAAAACGAATTTGTACCAAAAAATCAGCGACCGTTATCTGAAGCAATATGACAAACAGCTAAAAAAATTCGGCATTTACCTTGTATTGGTAGGGGCTATAACGCCAGTTCCTTTTTCTGCTACCTGCATGTTAGCAGGATCGGTCAATATCCCAATAAAAGATTTTCTGCTTATCTGTATCTCCCGCATTTTACGGTTTGCAGTATATGGGTGGATGGTGTGGACGTTTCCAAGCTGGTTTGCGTAGCGATTTTTTTGCCGTGAACTCTAAGGCTCAGCTGGATAGGTGATATTCCTAACTTTATTATCAGATTTTGTGATTACTAAACTGAATGCATTCCCCACAGATCTCACAGATTTAACTTACAGAATTTCTAAGAGTTCCACGAAAATCTGCGGGAAATTAAACTTAGAATTAATTATCAAAGGAATTTATCGAGATGTTCCTTGTGAAATAAGACTCTCATGAATTTCAAGCACCTGCGGAATAACCATCCTGCTATCGTCATTATAAATAATATAATCAGCTCTCTTCAGTTTTTCTTCTTCAGGCCATTGACTATTTATGATAGCTTTTATTTGTTCTATGGTTCTTTGCGGATCACGCAAGGAAACTCGTTTAATTCTGATTCCTTCGGGAGCCGACACGACAATCATTTTATCAATGGAGGCATTCGCGCCAACTTCATACAACAATGCAGCTTCTCTTAAAATGTATGGAACCCCAATCTGTTCATTTGCCCAATGAATGTAGTCAGCACTTATTCTTGGATGGACAAGACTGTTCAATTTTTCCAATCGGTCCTTTTTTCCAAATGTAGCCGAACTTAAATATTTCCGATCAAGACTGCCATCGGCCCTGTAAGAAGTCTGTCCAAATTCTTTCTTAATTTGTTCGATGAGGACAGTATCGGTCATCATCAGGACTTTTGCTTGGCTATCGGCATCGTATACTGGGACACCCAGTGTCTTAAAAATCTGGCACACCAGACTTTTCCCGGAGCCAATACCACCTGTTATCCCTACCTGAAGAGGCCGATCCATATCTTAATATCTCTTTACCATCACAGAGTCGATGTGTACGATTTGAGCATATTCAGGTAATCCTTTTAACGATGGCAAAAAAGATCTTGTTTCTCCTTTTGAGACATCTGTAAAGTCTTCTGACAAGCTAAGCAGGATTGATTCTGATAAGAAATGATTGTGTTGACTTTGAGGTATGGTGAAAACACATTGAACACTATCTTTATCTATTTCAGTACCCCATGGAAATTTTGGAGTTTTCAATTTAAGATAACGAACAATTTCTTCAATAGCCCCCACCTCAAACATAACTTCAGCGACCGGCGGATTACGACTGATCAATTCGCTATTGCTTACAACTACCTCAACGTTTTCTCTCACATTTTTGCTGACCCGCGAAGCATTCACTTTTAATACGATAGTATCGCTTAGGCTTTCCAAAAAACTTTTTGGGCCTTGTAACGCAACTGAATCGGGCAAAATGACGATGGGACTTGACCTACCAAAATTTTTCTTAAAGGAAACACCTTGAAGGTCCGCCTTCAGTTTAATTTTCCGGGTAGATAGTGGTTCAATGTTTAACCGCAGTGTGTCGGTAACGATGAAGTTTACATGCAATGCACCAATCTGACTTGCTACAATCGGAGAAAGTGCACCTGCTACAATCTTGCGGGTTTCCACGGGGCGTTCAAGAGGCATGGAAATGACTGGCACCTTCAAGCCAAGGCTTTTTCTGAATAATTCCCATCCGTTGCCACTTACGTTAAGGGATAACGAAGCGGGCAATGGTTCCACAGGAGTGTATTTCGCACCATCAAACTCAAAATGAATTGGGAAGCGAAGATTCGTAGCGTAGTTTTTATTCAGCGCATTAAAGATCCAGAAAACGGCGGCCGCAAAAAGACAAAGTGCCAACGCTTTCCAGTTAGTGCGGTCAAACCGCAGAAGGTTGCTGATGGCACGGAAGAAATTCACGGCTTATCTGTCAGCATTATCAGGCAGTTGGCTTGGCTGAGTTTGCTGCTTTAGTTGAATCCATGGATACAGATGACTTAGAAAATTTGATGCGGGCACCGCGTTCAAATTCGAGAATGAGAGTATCGCCTTCTATTTCTGCAACACGGCCATGAGCACCACCAATGGTTACTACGAGGTCACCCTTCTTTATTTCATCAACAAATTTTTTCTGGTCTTTTGTTTTCTTTTGCTGGGGACGGATCATAAAGAAATAGAAAATCACGATCATCAAACCGATCATGACATAAAAGCTGATACCGGAACCGGGAGCCTGAGCTTGTAGGATTATAATAGGAATCATAGTTAAATATTTTGCACGTCAAAGGTAGGAGTTTTTTCGACGGAAAAAGGTAAAAGCGAAAAGTCCCCCGTTTATGGCGGGGGACTCAATCTGTTATGATTTTTACGACTACTTAGCCGGACCGTTTTGATCTGCCTTTGGAGTAACCATCGCTTTAAAGCGAAGGGTCGTGGTTTTAGGCCACGTGTTGGCAGTGACGGTAATGGTTTTGTTATTGATGCCAGCTTTTCCGTTTGTATCAAACTCAGCAGTAACAAAGCCGCTTCCGCCTACTGGTATAGGTTCCTGGGACCATTTAGGTACTGTGCAACCGCAAGAAGGCTGTGCGCTCTGAATGATCAGGGGAGCCTGACCAGTATTTTTAATTTTATAAGTATAAGACACCTTTGGACCTTCATTAACAGTTCCGAAATCATGGTCCGTTTGTTCAAACTGCGCAATAGGAAGAGGTCCCTCAGGTTTTTCCTCAGCTACAGGAGTAGCAGTAGCAGCAGGTGTGGCAGTTGTAGCCGTGGCTGCACTACCGCCTTTATTTGTTTCTAATTGTGCGAGCCGGCTTTCAAGTTCGGCAATGCGTTTTTCTGCTTTTCTGTCGGAACAGTTAGTTAAGAATAGCACAGTACATGCTATCATTACTAAGGTTGAAATGCTGCGTTTCATACACGTTAAATTTAATCTTCAGTTTGTAAAATTATTCAGAAATTCTTCTTCAACTCAATCGTTAACAAAACGTTAACTTTTTTTACTTCCTCGTATCTGCTCAAGAAGATCATCCACATCTTCCAAAAGCCGTTCTGCTTTCCCCTTGGCTTCTGAAACTACTTTTTGACCTTGTGCCTTTGCTTCGGTTGTCAGCGGTGTCTCTTTACCTGAGACCAGGTCATCAAGAAAATCTTCCAATACCTTCTTGTACTTGTCTAAACGAAAAGAGAGCTTTTCCCTTGTGTTTGATCCTTTATCAGGGGCATACAATATTCCCAAAATGGCACCTGCCGCTGCTCCAGCGAGAAAGGCAATCATTGCATTATTACTTTTTTTACTCATGACGAATGACTTAGAGGGCAAAGATAATTGTTTCATTTGACACCCAATAGCTATTAAAAACGCTCTTTTGAGAACCTAATTGCCCGTTTTTTTGAAAGGATAGGGCATCCTGATACCCACAACGATTCTGCTATTTGTTGTCCATAAGGCCTCGGCCGCTTTTCTTGATTTTCCCGCTATCCTTAAGATGTTTTGAAATAACGTCCAGAATTCCGTTTATAAACTGACGGCTTTTAGGAGTGCTGTATTGTT
>JANYDR010000520.1 GCA_025363495.1 Cyclobacteriaceae bacterium
CTGAAAGGATTTACAGCGCTACGAAAGTATGTGACAAGCTCTCTAATATCATAATGGTCTTTGGTACCCTTGCCAGATTGAATGACAGAGTTGATTCCAGAAATCAAAAAACCCACTTGTTTCGGCAATTTGTCAAGCGATAGAGTTTCGACATCAAAATCTTGAATTGTAGGAACAAAAAAGACACAACCAGAAGATTGTGCCATTTCAAACACAACTTTCAACATTTTGAGGATCAAAATACAGTCGTATGCAACAAGCACATCGGCAGGAATACGTGTCCAAAAACAACGCATCATGTGAGCATCATTTCGCTCGTTAATCTTAAGCGCAGAAGAAGCTTCTGATGTCAATGATAGGTGATCAGGAAGACAGAAGAAGATGGCAGTGTGCATATGACCATCGATACGAATCCAAAAGAGGTGTAGCTTAAAACCAGCCAAAGCCGCCGCCTTGTTCCTGTAATTACTCTGAAAAAAAACAAACATTGGAAAAAAAAAGATGTTTCCTTACATGAAACGGCAAGCATAGTCCCACTGATTTTCGTCAGAAGACCAGTAGCCAATGTCAGTAAAAATGGAAAAATCAGCTCGTTGAGGAACAAACTTCTTGTGGATGTTTTTTTCGTTTGGAGGGTGAAAAGTAACACAAAAGGTTACACCAAAAACACCACCTCGGCGTTTGTTGATCCCAAGCAATGCTGGATATACGTTCAGTAGACCGCGAGTAACATTGGAACAAACATCAAGAAAAACACAGTCAATACCAGATCCACCAGTTACCCATTCATCCTCAAGCGCGGCAGAAAGATCAGTGTCAGGAACGACATATAAAATGGCCGGGTCCATCACAAGTTCAGGGTCATACTCCAAAATGTGATAATACTCTCTGTCGTCCGGATCAGGCGTGCAATATACCTTCCACTCAGCACATTCAGAAATTGGCACGAGACCAACCTTAAAACCCATATACTTGGCACCAAGGGCGAGGTGAAAAGTAGTCATGGAAGCAGCCGAATCAACTACAAGAGCGCATACGTGATCATCCTCGCGAAAATCGCTACGCAATCGCTCTTGTTCCTGGCGAGGGTGACACAGAGGACCAAAAGAAGTAGCGCCTTTCAAAATACCAACTGCTTCAGCAAGCGCACAATTACGACTTGCGGATTTGGTCATGTCACCAAAAGAAAAGCGTTCGTTTCCCATGACTTTAGGTTCGAGTTGAGGCATCAACGTTAACCCCAACTTCTTTCCATTTGCGTCGGGACCAAGAAGGTCTTCCTTGCAAAAAAACTCTGTCATTTCTCAAATCACCCCTCCCTCGGTTGGCTTTTCTTCTCATCTTATTCTTGTGTGACTTGATCGATCCGGAGTTATGAAAGGTTTCAGAAAACACCTTCTTGTATTTCAGAAAAGTCTACGGGATGTAAAAAATTTGACACGAATTCAACTGAGCAAAAAACAACAAAGGGCTGGATAAGCAGAAAAGAAAATCTCGATCAGAGAAAAGGGAAAAGGGAAAAGGGAAAAGCTGGTTTTAGAAGTCCTGGACATCCTTATGATTCAAGAACTGAACGTTTGGCTTAAATGTTTTAAGCATTGACGGGAGGTTTTTGAGTTTGGGATAAGGAGGTTCATCACCTTCCTGGGACATCTTCGTTTATAGCCTTGTTAGCTCAGTTGGTAGAGGTATGCTGCGAAATTTGTTCAGATTTAAGGTTTTTAAATCTAACCTTTTGTTTAAGCACGCGACTTTTAATCGTGGGGTCGCGGGATCGTCCCCCGCACAGGGCTGTTTGTTTGGCTTGATAATCGATGTAGATTATCTCTTTTATCCGTCATGGTGTAGTGGTATCACACGAACTTTTCACGTTCGAGTCTCGGTTTCAATTACCGATGTCGGATAGTTGGATTTAAGGCTGTTTTCGAAGCTTTGAGTCTGTTTTTATGCTTCTGTAGCAAAGTGGCATTGCGTCGTGCTTATAACGCGAAGGTCCCGATTTCAATCATCGGCAGAAGCTGTTTATTTGTATGCTTTTTCAGGCCAGTTAGTTAAGTGGTCAAAAACATTTGATTTAAGCTCAAACTCTTCGGATTCACAGGTTCAAATCCTGTACTGGTCATTTTTGAATGGTTTGTGTCGTCAAAAGCACAACTTGATTACTTTTGTTTATTCTCCTCTTCTTTTTGTATGTTTTTACGAGCTGTACTATTCTTATTGAAAGTAGGAGTATTTGCGTGACATTGTCTGCAAATTCTTCTCAAATTGGAACTGTCATCGTTTTTGTGATTGCCATCTGTATGGTCAGTTTCAAGAGGAATCATAAAAGTATGCTCCACATCGTCGACTTTTGTTGTCCAATGAGTTCTTTTGCAAAGCTGGCACATGTGATTGTCCGAGATTTTCTTATACTGCTCTTCTTTTTTGAGAATTGCTGCGAGATCTCTTCTTGGTTTGGTTGACTGCAGACGAAAATGTGGAGTAAAAGGGTCACAGTTATAACACAACCATCTCAAATTTTCTGGTGAATCATTTGAACTATTCCCATCCATATGGTCCAAGCATAAGTGGACAACTGCTATTCGGTTAACTACAGGATTACCACCCCCAATTATTAGTAGCTCCCCAGACAATGCTGTCCAATTTGACTCGCGGTATCCTTTGTCATGACCGACAATTTTACAAATCGCACAGTGAAAAGTCAACGTTGGGTACTCTTCGTTATTTCTGTGTAGCAAGTTACCAATAATGTATCTTCGAGTTCTGCTTACTCTTGGAAATCCAATATTATTAATTAGGACTTCTTTTGGATGTGCAACCTTTCCAGCTAAAAACCCTTTCTTTGTTTTAACGCGAACCAAATCGAACAAATCTTCTGGAGTTCCAGTAAACCAAGGATAAAGTCCATTTTCAATTTGCTTTGCGACTTCGGACAAAAATTTTAAACGTGTCTCCTTTTTGATACTTTTGCGTTTTTTGGATCCCATTCTTTGCATTAATGCAACAGCACCTTTTCCAAAGTACTCTCTCACTACCATTGGAAGTAGATTGAAATTAATCATGTCTAAGTCACTTGGTTTACCGTGGTTACCTCCATGGTTACCTCCACGTTTATCACTCCCGTCTTTTTTGACAAATCCAAGTTCAGTTTGTCCTCGTTTTAAGGCGTTAGTCAGAGTCCATTTTGATTTTCCTGTGATTGAAGCAACAAAAACACAAGCAGTGTGCTGTGCCCAATAATTGTCAATCATTATTCTAATAATGGTCAGTAAGTTGAAGTCTGGGTTATCCAAGAGATAGATTTTGACTTGTTCCTCGTGTTCCTCGAATGACCCATGCAATTCGAGCTCAACAGACTTGGCCTTTTTCTCCTTGATTGCTGCTCCAGCTTCTTCTTCTCCTTCTTCT
>JANYDR010000540.1 GCA_025363495.1 Cyclobacteriaceae bacterium
CAAAAATTGAACGGTCCTGATCATCAGGATTACTTTCAATTACTTCCGGGTGTCGAAGCATCGGCTGATAGCCGCGGATGTTTGGTCATTAATTCTGCCTATCTGGAAATCGGTACACTCATCACCAATGACATCATTTCACACATTTCCAAAGATAAGTTCAGATGGATAGGACGTTATGATCGTGTGATCAATTCCGGAGGACTGAAAATATCTCCGGAAAAAATCGAAAGATTAGTTGAGATTATTTTCGATGACCTAAGTGTTAAAAGGAGATATTTTATTGCTGGAATTTCAGATCCAAAATTCGGAGAACAGGTAGCTTTATTAATTGAAGGGACCACGTTAGAGCATGTGGACGAAGAGAATATCAAAATTCAACTTGGTCAACGACTGGATAAATATGAAGTTCCTAAAGCTGTTCTTTACGTTTTGAATTTTATTGAAACAGCAACTCAAAAGATTGACCGGTTGAATACACTGAAGCTCATTCAAAAAAAATAAACTAGCCGATAGTCTTCGTAAAAGAAATAATAAATCTCTACCTGTTCAGACGAAGAGAATTTGCCATAGAACTCACTAAAAAGATTTACTTCATTGCTTTTTTGATTTCAGAGTTTGTAGCTCATGCTGTAATTCCATCACTACACCTGAAAGTTGCTCCATCGACATCTCATTCTTTGTATTTGCATCGGGAAACTGAACGCCGATATATGCTTTCGCACCCCACGCCTCAATCACTTCTCCAGCGTCGATCTGGTAGGGAGCGTATTGCCTGTTATCCGAAACCAAAAAAAGCTTCCCGTTCTCCTTCAGGTAATTAAAGACACGTTTGTACACGATGCCCTCACGTTGAGTTACCAATACATACGATTTTCCGTTTCTCAGACTTTGAATATCTTCAACCCATTCACCAATAACAATCGTACCTGGTAAGATGGGTAACATGGAGTCTCCGGTGATTTCAAATGCGCGAAATGTTCCGCGACTTAAAATCGGAATAGGCAATTTAAAACGCGGGAGTTCTTTTATGTACTCAACATCTGAATACCCACTAAGATAGCCAGCGGCTGCTTTATGAGGAACGAGCTCTATATTGTCACGATTATTATCATCGACCGTGACAACAAGCACTTCTTTACTGCGGAGAGATTTTCTTTCATAATCTTTTAGCTGACTGATATCTCTTCCAATCAGGATATCAACCGACAATCCTGCCATTGCCGCCATTTTTTGGAGAAGTTCGAGGCGTGGCTCGGCCCTACCCTCTTCATAAGCACCCACAAGGGACCGTTTGATATCCAACTGTTGCGCAAACTGGTCCTGTGTAAGGTTCAATTGCTTACGCACGAAGCGTATGTTTTCGTTGAGCCTGACTGTCATATTGGTTATATTATTATCCATCTTGCTTTATTAAACTAATGACTTATATAATCACTTGGTAAATAAAAGAATCCGACCTGAATGAACGTTGCGCGAATGCAATGAAAAAAGGTTGCGCTGAAAATAGGAATCCTTGCTCTGCATCGCCCTCACATGACGCGATATCTTATTCACAACATCGGTGACGGTAGATTTAGGATCAGCCAGCAGATACCCATAACAAGGTTGCTCAAATCCTTCCGCAGAAAATTTTACTTGAAATCTACCGGAAGAAAGGCGTTTACTGGTAAGTCTTAGCTTCATAACTAAATTATTTAGTCAAAAGAAGCAGGAATCAGTTAATTCTGCAAATTTATTGACTAAATTTTTTAGTTTATTTCTGACAAATCCCAATTTTCTTGGGAATTATACCGCAAAGCGCCCCTTTTGACCTGGAGAGGCGACGGAATATTATCTGTATAAATCGATCCCGTTCCCAGTCCTTGCGGTGTATTGATTGGATAATTCGCTGTGAACTGGGCAATGGCATTTAACCCGATATTACTCTCCAGTGCGGAAGTAATCCACCACCCAATCTCTCTTTCATTGGCCAGCGAAATCCATTCCTCACATCCCATGAAACCACCGTGTAATGTTGGCTTCAGTATAATAAAGGAAGGCTTTATCTTTTCCAGCAATTCTATTTTATTACTCCTGCCGGTAACACCAATGAGTTCCTCGTCAAGAGCAACTGGTATCGGTGACTGTTTGCATAACTCTTGCAGAAAGGGAGAACCCGCTTTCAATGGCTGCTCAATAGAATGTACATCATACCTTGAGCAGTCCATTATCTTATGTAATGCCTGGTCCGGCTTGAAAGCTCCGTTTGCATCCAGGCGGATGGTAATAACATCCCTGAAGTATTTTCTTCTTATGAATTGTAATATATCGAGTTCCTTTTCGAAGTTAAGTCCTCCGATTTTCAATTTTATACAAGAGAATCCCTCATCAATTTTAATACTAACCTGTTGAAGCATGAAGTCAAGTCCACCCATCCAAACCAGGCCATTGATCGGTATTGATTGTCCGTTCAAAAAACTATTCTGAAATATAGTTCTGGTTCCATTATTCTTTAAGTCGAGCAATGCAGTTTCCAATGCAAAAATTACAGAGGATGGTAATGATGTTGAATTTATAAACTCATAAATCCCATTATCCGACTGAAGTCGATCCACACCCAAGTCTTTTGATAATGTCTTCACCAATCCCGATAAAAGGTCTTCAATATCATCAGGTTTCTCCTTGCTTAATCCAGGCAACGGACCTGCCTCACCGATACCAAAAATTTCGGGTTGCTCACTATCCCATACCTTAAGAAACCATGAGTCTTTTTGTGTCATAGCTCCGCGGGACGTACGTGCCCTAAAAGCGAAATTGAAAGTTTTCTTTGAAAAGGATGCTCTCAGTGCCATGGACTAGGATTGTAGGATTGTAGGATTATGGGAATACAGGATTGTGGGATTCAAGGATTATAGGATTGCGGGACTATAGAATGACGGGGTACAACTTTAGGATTTAAGGATTACTGTGGTAAAATTACGTGCTCAACTTTTGAATATAGAAGTAAGTAAGAATAAAGGAATGGACCTACCATCAATTAATATCAAGGATTATACATACGATCTGCCTGAAAGCAGAATTCCGCTTTATCCATTGCCCCGTCGTGAACAAGCAAAACTCCTCGAATATAGGAATGGTCTCATAAAACATTTAGAATTTTCACAATTACCTGATTTACTGACAAATAACTCTATCTTATTCTTTAATGACACGAAGGTTATTCCTGCCCGGCTTACGTTCGAAAAGGAAACGGGTGCCTCAATTGAAGTCTTTCTACTAAACCCAATACTTCCATCTTCTCTTTTATCGGTAACGTTAAGCACAAACCAAAAATCAACCTGGAAGTGTGCTATTGGAAACTTAAAACGGTGGGTCGATGGCCTTACACTAAAAAAGGAAATCGGCCCTATTAACCTATTTGCGAGGTTAGAAGACAGGCAAAATGGCCTTGTCGAATTTTCATGGACACCCACAGCACATTCTTTCGCAGAAATCCTTCATGCAGCCGGCGCAGTTCCATTACCTCCATATATTAAGAGATCCACGGAGGTATCTGATGAAGAGCGTTATCAAACAGTTTATTCACTTATAAAAGGGGCTGTAGCTGCACCTACGGCTGGTCTGCACTTTACAAGTGAAATTTTGCAAGAAATAAGATCAAAGGGGATCATAACCGATTTTCTTACGCTGCATGTCAGTGCCGGAACTTTCATGCCAGTAAAGACAGAAAATGTACTGGAGCATTCCATGCATTCAGAACAGATAATTATTAACAGGAGGAACATCGAAAATCTTCTGCTTAGTGGAAAGAAAGTTATTGCAGTAGGCACTACCGCAATGCGCACATTAGAGAGCCTGTATTGGTATGGAGCAAGATTAATAAAAGATCCATCCGCACCTTTCATTATACATAAATTGGAACCCTATCAGATGGAAAGACAACCGCCGGCGCTTAAAGAGGCCTTAGGTGCTATTCTACGGCACATGGATCATCTTAAAACTGACCAGCTTACTGGTCATACTTCCATTTTTATATTCCCGGGTTATAGCTTTAAGGTCGCTAATGGTCTCATTACTAATTTTCATCAACCTGGGTCCACCCTTCTGCTTTTGATTGCCGCTTTTATTGGCGAGGACTGGAGAAGAGTTTATGATGAGGCTTTAAATCGGGATTATAGGTTTCTAAGTTATGGTGACAGTTCCTTGCTTTTGCCCGATAAACCGTGATAGAATTTGGTTGGAAACTAAGGAGTGAATTTACAATTAGCAGTAAAAATCATTCCGCAGTCAAGTCAATATCTTCAAATCGTCGATGGAGTGCTCAAGCAAAATCCTCACTAAAGCTCTAACTACTTACTAACCAGATGATAAATATTCGTCCCTGAAATAAGGGGGTTAATAGGATTTTTCGGTGAATTGTTAGATATTTCATGTCGACTTTAAACCTGATAACTCCCCATGAAAGAAAAGTTGACCAAGTTTTTAGGCGTAGAGCCGGAGGAAACGGGACCCGTTTCCCTGCTGCTTGCAATCAGTTTTTTCATGGGTTTGTTTCTTGCGACTGTTGCCGTTGCGGCTCAGACTCTTTTTTTAAGTGATATATCAATAAGTGAGAAAACTGACCTCCCGGTTGCCCTTGTAATTGGTGGCGGCTTTGGATTTATCGCTTCGGGTTTGTTCAATCTCCTGATGGGAAGAGTTCCCTTTCGCTTACTGGCAATATCTTTTCTCCTGCTTATTATAGCCGGAACCGCCTTTCTCGAGTTTGGGAAAGATTACGTTCAGGACATCAGCCAACTGTATTATATAGGATTCACCCTTATTCTTCCTTTCAC